>NZ_JNZR01000013.1:0-133748 GCF_000717585.1 Micromonospora globosa | reverse complement strand
GCTTCCGGCATCGCGAACCTCCACAACATCATCCTCGCCGGCTGACCATCGGCTTGATGCCGAGCAACGCCTTCACCCAGTTACGAGACGTCCCTTAGGTACAGGCTTACCGTCGTTGCATGAGCGACCAACATGTCACGACGGATGACTCCTGGGTGCCAGATGCCTGCACCCTGCCGACCGCCGAACGGCCGCTGCGGCTCGCCGAGTTCGATCAGTTCTTCCGGGACGCGGTGCGGGGTGCCGAGCGGTTGTCGGCACAGCATCTGCGGTTGCACCTCGACGGCGCGGAGCAGGTCGAAAAGACGGCGCGGGATCTGGCAGCCCGTGAATCGTCTTGCTGCTCGTTCTTCACGTTCGACATCGCGCGACCCGACTTGAACTCACTGACGCTGGACGTTCGAGTACCGGCAGCACACGTCGACGTGCTTGATGCCCTAGCCCAGCGGGCTGTCCGGGTTCAGCGATGAGCGGATCAGGGCTGCGCAGCGGCCAGCTGGCCGACGCGGCCGGGGTCAACCTGCAAACCCTGCGCTACTACGAGCGCCGAGGGCTGCTCGCCTCCCCGCAGCGGTCGCCCGGCGGGCATCGGCTCTACCCGTCCGACACGGTCACCCTGCTGCGGATCATCAAGACCGCGCAACGCCTAGGCTTCACCCTCAACGAGGTCGCCGACCTCCTCGCCGCCGGCCAACACCAGCACAACGGTCGACCCGACACCGGCCTCCAGGCACGAGCCAAGGACAAGCTCGCCGAGGTGGAACAGAAGTTGGCCGACCTATCCGTCATCCGCGACACCCTGCGCGCCGCCATCTCGGCCGGCTGCGACGACCTGGTCGCCTGCGCCGGCAGCGCCTGCTGCCCCCTGCCGTTTGCTGAACTCGCCGAAAGGAACGACCGTGCCGACACCTGCTAACCGGCTGCGCCGCCTGCTCCCCTCCGGCATGACCGGACTCGCGGGAGCCGCCTGCGCCGCCTGCTGCGTGCTGCCGCCACTGCTGGCCGCCGGAATCCTCGGTGGTGCCGGCTGGGCCGCGGCCAACCGTTTCCTGCCCGGCGTCGCCCTCGCCCTGGCCGTGCTCGCCGGCCTGTCCTGGTGGTGGGCCAGCAAACGCCGCCACACCACCGGCTGCGCCGGCCGCAACTGCTCCTGCGGGCAGAGTGACCAGCGCGAGCGCGAGGTAGTCACGCTACGGTCGGACGCGTGACGGTAGCCCGCTCGATCCTGCTGTTCCTGCTCGCCGCGCTCGCCGAGATCGGCGGCGCCTGGCTGGTGTGGCAGGGCTGGCGGGAAAACCGGGGCCTGCTCTCGGTCGCGGCCGGCGTCATCGCACTCGGGGTCTACGGCTTCGTCGCCACCTTCCAACCCGACGCGAACTTCGGCCGCATCCTGGCCGCCTACGGCGGCATCTTCGTCGCCGGCTCTCTCGCCTGGGGCATGGTCGTCGACAAGTTCCACCCCGACCGCTACGACATCATCGGCGCAGCCATCTGCCTTGTCGGAGTCGCCGTCATCATGTACGCCCCACGGGCCAGCTAGCCGCCTGGCCGGAGCTTCTGCCCACCTGGTCACTCAGCTCGGTGCGACAGGATGGCCGCCAAGTCATCTGGCACCCGCATCAGCTGGGTGAGGGGGACGCGGGCCCGTCCCGTGTTGCCTTCCGGGTAGCGGCCGACGGCTGATCCTGGGCCAGCCACCGCGAGCCGGACCGCCTGGCCCACCGCTTCGACCACGTCGCGCTCGCGTGGTGCTCGTTTGAGCATCACGGCGTGGGTGACGGTGTGCCGCCACGGCCAGGGCTGGGACAGGATGTGAGCGCGTTCGGCTGCGCGCCAGGCGGCAGCGGAATCGGTCGCGGTGCGCGCGGTGAACAGCTCGGCGTCGAACACGACGCCTACCGGTTCGGGCATGCGCTGGAAGATCACTTGGCCTCGCTCGTGCAGCAGGCACAGCCGGGCTTGCACCCGCAGGCGCCGGCGCCCTCAGCCTGGAAAGTAAGCGAGTTCGCTCCGCTGACCGGCACCGCACAGCAGGCGTCCCCACGTCATGCCTCTCGCCCCTCCTTGATCGCAACGGCGGCGATGACCAGCGCGGCCAGGGGATCAGCCCATGACCAGCCGAACAGGCTGTTGAAGCCCAGGCCGACGAGCAGTACCGCCGACAGGTAGGTACAGAGCAGGGTCTGCTTGGAGTCGGCCACCGCCGACCGGGAACCCAACTCGCGCCCGGCCCGCCGCTGCGCATGAGACAGCACGGGCATGATGAGCAGCGACAGGCCGGCCAGGACCAAACCCACGGTGGAGTGCTCGGCTTCCCCGCCACCGGCGAGCGCGCGCACCGACTCGACCGTGACGTAGGCGGCCAGCGCGAAGAACGACACGGCTGTCGATGCCGGGGATCCGCGAAAGATCCATGCCAGCATCACGTGGATACGATGTGATCGCGATCGCGCGATGCCAACCCGAATAATGCGCTAGCATCGCCGCATGGCGATGAGACAACAGGTGGAGCGAGAGACTCTCGCCCCCGCTGCGGCACTGTTCCGCGGGCTTGCGGATCCGACCCGCCTGGCGATCGTTCGCCGGCTGGCCGACGGTGAGGCGCGGGTGGTGGATCTCGTCCGGGAGCTGGGTTGGGCGCAGTCAACGGTGTCGGCGCATCTGGCCTGCCTGCGTGACTGCGGCCTGGTGGACTATCGGGCGGTCGGTCGCCAGTCCTTCTACTTCCTGACGCGCGTGGAGCTGATGGCCGTACTGTCGGCCGCCGAGTCGCTGCTGGCCGCGACCGGGGAGACGGTGGCGCTGTGCCCCACCTACGGCGACGGCGCCCAGTGACCGCTGTGCAGGCCCCGCCGCAGCGGGTGGCGTGGCTGGCAGGGGCAGCGATGACCGCGCTGGCGGTGGACGTGGCGTCCAAGAGCGCGGCCGCGGCGTGGCTGCCGGGCCGCAGCGTCGATCTGTTCGCCGGGTTGGCGCTGCGGCTGACCCGCAACCCGGGCGCGGCGTTCTCGGTCGGTACCGGTATCACTCCGGTCTTCACCGTCGTCACGGTGGCCGTCATCGCGGGCATCGCCTGGTATGGGCGCAGAGTTACCCACCGTGGGTGGGCGGTGGCGCTCGGCCTGGTGGCAGGCGGAGCGGCCGGGAATCTGGTCGACCGGCTGTTCCGGTCTCCGGGTCTGGGCCGAGGACATGTGGTCGATTTCCTGTACCTGGACTGGTGGCCGACGTTCAACCTGGCCGACACCTTCCTGATCTGCGGCGTTGCGGTCGCGGTGTGGCTAAGCCTGCGCAACGTGCCCGTCACTGTCCGGGCAGCCGACGACATCCAGGGCTCGAGGATCGCCGGGGGGAGCGGTGAGCGCTGAGATCGAAATGACCGTCAGCGGACGGGGCGCCGCCGCCCGTATCGGGATCGCCCTGGCCGTCGCCGCCCCGGCGGTGGTTGTGCGGCTGGCCGGCGTGCAATTGGCGCCGGTGGCGGCAATGGTGGTGTTCGGCGCGGCGGTGCTGGCCGCGGTGGCGCTGCTGATGTGGGCGTCGGAGGCCGCACGGGTGGACATCTCCGGCAGCCTCGCGCTGGCCATCCTGGCTCTGGTGGCGATCCTGCCCGAGTACGCGGTCGACATCTACTTCGCCTACACCGCCGGACACGAACCGGCCTACGCCGCCTACGCCACGGCGAACATGACCGGGGCCAACCGACTGCTCATCGGGGTGGCGTGGCCACTGCTGGTCGCCTTCGCGATCTTCGCGGTGCGCCGCCACGGGAAGCGCGGCGAGCGCGACCGGGTCACCCTGGCGCCGCATCGGCGCACCGAGATCGTGTTCCTCGCCGCCGCCACCGTCTACGCCCTGGTCATTCCGCTGACCGGCCGGCTGGCCTGGTACGACACCCTGGTGCTCGGAGGGCTGTTCGCCGCCTACCTGTGGCGCATCCGTGGCAACGACGAAGGCGACGAGGACCTGACCGGCGTCGCAGCCACCGTCGCCGTGCAGCCGCCCGCCCGCCGCCGCGGCTTGGTCACCGCGCTGTTCATCACCGCCGGCGTCACCATCCTCGCCGCGGCAGAGCCGTTCGGCGACTCGCTGGTCGCCGCCGGCGCCGACCTGGGCATTGACAAGTTCCTGCTGGTGCAGTGGCTGGCCCCGATCGCCTCCGAAGCCCCGGAGGTCATCGTCGCGATCACGTTCGCGCTGCACGGCCGCGCCGACGACGGCATGGGTGCTCTGCTGGCAGCCAAACTCAACCAGTGGACCCTCCTGATCGCCTGCCTTCCCGCCGCGTACCACCTCGGCGGCGGCACGTTCGCCGGGCTGCCGCTGGACGCCCGGCAGACCGAGGAGCTGGCGCTCACCACCGCCCAGACCCTGCTCGGCGTGGCCGTCCTGGCCGACCTGCGGCTGACCCGCGCCGAAGCACTGCTGTTGTTCGGCCTGTTCGCCGTCCAGTTCGTGCTGCCCTCACCCAACATCCGCTACATGATCGCCGCCGTCTACACCGTCCTGGCCGTCGCGCTGCTGATCCGGCAGCGCCGGCACGTCCCCGCCCTCATCAAATCCCTGTAACCCCCGTATCTCGGAAAGGATCCGTGACCATGACCGCCACACCTCGACCCGGCAGCGCCCCTGCCGCCGTCGCACGACGAGCAGGTGCCCGATGAGCGACGCGTGCGGCTGCGGCGACGACAAGCCCACCGGCACAGGTGAAGCCGAAGAACGGGAACCGGAACGGCTGTGGGATGTCTCCGAGATCCGTGCGGCCGCTGTAGCCGGGGTGCTGCTGCTGGCCGGTTACATCGCGGGGTGGACGGGCGCGCCGCGGCCGGTGGAGATCGGCCTGCAGGCCCTCGCTCTCGCCGTCGGCGCGTGGACGTTCGTGCCGTCCACGCTGCGCCGCCTCGCCAAGGGCAAGATCGGCGTCGGCACGCTGATGACCATCGCCGCCGTCGGCGCCGTCATCCTCGGTCAGGTCGGCGAAGCCGCCATGCTGGCCTTCCTGTACTCCATCAGCGAAGGGCTGGAGGAGTACTCCCTGGCCCGCACCCGCCGCGGCCTGCGCGCCCTGCTCGCCCTCGTCCCCGCGCAGGCCACCGTCCGCCGCGACGGCGCCGAGCTGACCATCTCCCCGGCCGAGCTGCGCGTCGGCGACCTGATGATCGTGCGGCCCGGTGAGCGGATCGCCACCGACGGCATCATCCGCACCGGCCGCAGCGCCCTCGACGTCTCCGCCATCACCGGCGAATCCGTACCGGTCGAAGCCGCCACCGGCAGCGAGGTGTACGCCGGGTCGATCAACGGCACCGGGGTACTGGAGGTCGAGGTCACCACGACCGCCGAGGACAACTCCCTCGCCAAGATCGTGCGGATCGTGGAGGCCGAACAGGCCCGCAAGGGCGCCAGCCAGCGCCTCGCTGACCGCATCGCCAAACCCCTCGTTCCCGGGGTGATGATCGCCGCCGCGCTCATCGCGGTCGTGGGTAGCCTGCTCGGAGACCCCGCCACCTGGATCGAGCGGGCCCTCGTCGTGCTAGTCGCCGCCTCCCCGTGCGCGCTGGCGATCTCCGTGCCGGTCACCGTGGTCGCCGCCGTCGGCGCCGCCAGCAAACTCGGCGTGCTCGTCAAGGGCGGCGCCGCCCTCGAAGCGCTCGGCGCAGTGCGGGGTGTGGCGTTGGACAAGACCGGCACCCTCACGCGCAACCGGCCGACGGTCATCGACGTCGCCGCGACCGGCGGCGCCACCCGCGAGCAGGTCCTCGACCTGGCCGCCGCGTTGGAGGCGCGCAGCGAACATCCCCTCGCCCGGGCGATCCTCGCCGCCGTCGACACCCCCCGGCCGGCCACCGACGTCGAAGCCATCACCGGCGCCGGCCTCACCGGCGTCGTCGACGGCCGGACCGTCCGGCTCGGCCGACCCGGCTGGCTGCACCCCGGGGAGCTCGCCGACACCATCACCGGCATGCAGCAGGCCGGCGCCACCGCCGTCCTCGTCGAGGACGACGGCCGACTGATCGGCGCGATCGCGGTGCGTGACGAGCTTCGACCGGAAGCCGTCGAGGTGATCGACCGGCTACGCCGCGGCGGCTACCACGTCTCCATGCTCACCGGCGACAACGAAGCCACCGCCACCGCCCTCGCCGAACAGGCCGGCATCACCGAGGTGCACGCCGACCTGCGCCCCGAAGACAAGGCCCGCATCGTGGCGCAGCTCCGCGATCAGCGGCTCACGGCGATGGTCGGTGACGGTGTCAATGACGCGCCCGCCCTGGCCACCGCCGACCTCGGCGTCGCGATGGGCGCCATGGGCACCGACGTGGCCATCGAAACGGCCGATGTCGCGCTCATGGGCGAGGACCTGCGCCACCTGCCCCAGGCCCTCGACCACGCCCGCCGGGCACGGTCGATCATGCTACAGAACGTCGGCCTGTCCCTCGCCGTCGTCATCGGCCTGATGCCCTTGGCCCTGCTCGGGGTGCTCGGCTTGGCCGCCGTCGTCCTCGTACACGAGATCGCCGAGGTGATCATCATCGCCAACGGCGTCCGCGCCGGCCGCGCCCGCCCGCTCCCACCCCTCACCACCACCACCGACGCCGACACCACCCCAGCCCCTGAGACGGTGAGCGTCGGATGACCAACCGGGAGGAGGCGCTGCGCCGACGGGGGCAGCGCCTCGCCTGGCTCATCGTCGTCTGGGACATCATCGAAGGAGCCATCGCCGTCACTGCCGGCCTGGCCGCCGGCTCCATCGCACTCATCGGCTTCGGCATCGACTCGGTCATCGAGGTGTTCGCCGCCGCCGTCGTCATCTGGCAACTACGCGCCGGACCCCGCGCCCGACAACGGCCGGCGCTGCGGCTGATCGCCGGCAGCTTCCTCGCACTGGCCGGCTACGTCACCTACAAGTCCATCTCTGACCTGATCGGCGCCGAACGCCCCGACACGTCGCTGGTCGGCATCGGACTCAACGTCGTCGCCCTCGCCGTCATGATCCCCGTCGCGGTCGCCCAGCGCCGCACCGGCCGCACCCTGGACAACCCGGCCGTCACCGCCCAGTCCCAGGAAACCTGGGTCTCCAACTATCTGTCGGTCAGCCTGCTCGTCGGGCTCGGCCTCAACGCCACACTCCACTGGTGGTGGGCCGACCCGATCGCCGCCCTGGTGGTCGCCGGCGTAGCCGCCAAGGCGGGCATCGACGCGTGGCGCGAAGCCTGCGAGTACCCGCAGCAGGAGCAGCGGCGCTGACGGGCCCGCTTGCGACGGGCCGCCGAAAGAGGTTTGATCAGGAGTTACACCGTTCGTGTTACGGTCCCGCCTTCTTGGTGGTACCGGCGCTAGAGAGCGCCGAGGGACAACGACCAGTCGAGCTGGCTGTCGTCGGATGTGGTGACGCACCGTACAAAATTGCGCCCTCGCGATCGCCGCCGGCCTGGTCGGCCGGCTCAGCGCCCGCGCCACCGCCGGGCTCGTCGCGCTCGCCGGGTTCGTCGGCGTTGCGCTGGTGCCGTTCCTCAAGTACCCCGCCAACCCGCAGCTACCGGCAACTCCGACACCCTTCAGCAACGCGCCGGCCGGTACTTCCTGATGATCGTCATCGGGGTCGCCACTGTCATTGGCGCCGTGCTCGTCGGACGCTCGCTCCAGCCGCCGCTGAGCACGTGGAACGCCTCCACTGTCGCGCTCCTGGGCGCCACCGTGCTCGTCGGCGCGATCCTGTACCTCCTGCCGACGGTCAACGAGGTTCCGGATGGGTTCTCGCCGATCTTGCTGTGGGAGTTCGGCTCGCCTCGCTCGGCACTCAGGCGGTCACCTGGGCCACGCTGGGCCTGCTGTTCGGCTACCTGACCGAACGCAGCCAGCGCCGCCAGCCGGTATCGGCCATGCAGTCGATCGCTGCCTAGCATCAACACCTCGTAGCAGGGAACGAAGCCGGCGAGGTAGGCACGACGGTCACACCCGACTGACCATGCCGCACCCGGCGTGCCGTTCCGGCTGAGCCTGTGCGGCGCCGTCCTACCGGGACGCGCGGCCGCAGAGGGGCGCCGTCCGTGCCTTCCGTCGCAAACGCGACGGAAGGCACGGACGTCGGGGAAGCAGGAGCTGGGCGGTCGGACGGTTCCGAGCAGCGCCATGTGTTGGTTGCCGCTCCCGGTAGGTCCGCCAAGGCTCAGGACCGGCTGGTTCAGCGGACGTGGACGAAGACCGGGTTCGAGTAGAACCACAGGTCTTCCCACGGGCTCTCGAGCCCGTCGGCGAGCGGCTCGGCCTCGTCGGTGTTGGTGCCGCGGACGCGGGCGTACATGTCACCGTCCACGTTGCGCAGCGTGTGCTTGACGACGTAGTCGTTGCCCTGCTTGCGCCAGTCGCGGGGACCGAACCGGGCCACGACCTTGGTGGTGGGGTTGGTGTCGGCGTCGAGGTTGGCGGACGGGCCGGTGATCTGCCCGACGATCAGGTCGACCCGCCGGACCTCGGGCCGGTCGCCGTTGTGGTTCTGGCCGTTAAGCGGCCGGAACTTGATCTCGATCTCGACGTCGGTGCGGTCGCGGCGGGTCACGGTGACGGTCTCACCCATCGCCGCGTCCTTGCCCTGGCTCCTCGCGGTGAGGTCGAGGCTGGTGATCAGGTCGCCGGTGGTGACCCAGATCCGGCCGTTACGCAGGCCGTCCATGATGTCGCCGTAGTCCTGCCGCGCCAGCACGTACGTCTTGCTGTACTCGCCCGGCCAGAAGTCGGAACCACCGCGGGTCCAGTGCACGTGCGAGTCCGACGTCGCGGTGATCCACCAGCGCCGCCCTTCACCGAGCAGCGAGTCCCACAGCCCACCAACCCGAGCGGTCATCTGATCGTAGCCGCCGTGGGTCGGGTGGTTGCCGTAGCCGCCCCGGGCGCCGCCGTTGAGCGGGCCCGCCTGGTGGCCGGGAGCGCCCTCGAAGCCGACATAGATGTCCGGCGCGGCGTTGTTGCCGTTGCGGAACTCGTGCGGCGTGTCCTGCCCCCACACGCCCCAACCGGGAGCCGACCGGGAAGCGTGGTGCGCGATGACCAACGGCTTCTGCCGCAGGGTCTTGGCGTATTTAAGAAACTCGACCATCTTGGCCTCGGTGTCCCCGCCCGGGACGGCGGGGAACGGGTCGCGTTTGGCGAACTTGCTCTCCAGGTCGAAGAGCATCTGCGCCTCGTCGTCGTGGCGTGGGATCATCAGGGTGTGGTGGTCCATCGCCGGGGCGTCGAACTCCATGCCCCAGAACTGCAGCACGTCGGGCACGAGCTTGCGGGACAGCAACAGGTCGGGGTAGGCCTGTTCCAGGTTGACCTTCGAGTGGGTCGGCCCGCCGTGGTCGGTGACCATCGCCCAGGTCAGGCCGAAGTTCTTCGCCATGATCGCGTTGGTGACGATCGGGTACACCGCGTCGGCGCCCTTGTGGAACGTCGGCGGGTTCGTCGAGGTGTCGAACTCGCCGCTGTACTCCGAGTGGATGTGGTGGTCGCCGGCCCGCCACACCCGGTTACGGGACTCCCCGCCCTTGTCGCGCTTGTCGTCCTCGCGGTCGTCGTTGGCCCAGGCCGCACCGCCACCCACCAGCGGGCTCGCCGCCGCCAGGGTCGCCCCGACACCGGCGTACTTCACCAATTGACGGCGCGAAAGCTGCGAACGCTCGGCGCCTTCGAGATCCTTGTCCTTCAAGACGGAACCTCTCCTCGTCCAGCTATTTGCCGTGTCAGTCAAGGAGCCTTGAAGAAGCCGATGAACGATGACTGCCTGGGACGCGGGCAGGGGGCTAACAGCGAGGCCCGACCTGATAAAGGCAGCCTGTGTGACGCGCAGCTGCCGCTGTTCGTATGACTCCTCGCCGTGACGTATCAGGCCGGGCTACGGGTGCTGGTGCTCCTGCCTGCCGTCCGTTGCGGCAGGGATCAGATGAGCGTTGTCCAGTAGTCCCAGAAGCGGGCCAGGATCGCAGCCAGGATCAGCGCGTACCAGGCCGTGAGGATGAGACTGTGGTAGCCGGCAGCGGCGATCCCGGCCGCCCGCACAGGCCCCGGGAGCGGGCCGGAGAAGTCGTGCAGGTTGCGCAGGGTGGTGTAGAGGAAGATCGGAATGGTGACGGCCCAGACGAGCATGCAGTAGGGGCACAGGGCGCCGATGACGTAGAGGCTCTGGTAGATGAGCCAGTGCACGAAGACCACGCCGAAGGTGGCGCCGGCGTGCAGGCCGAGCCAGAACCAGCGGGGCAGGCATGCGCCGGCGAGCAGGGCGACGCCGATGGTGGTGACGGCGGTGAAGCCGGCGATGCCGATCAGTGGGTTCGGGATGCCGAACGCCTCGGCCTGGGGTGTGGTCATGACCGAGCCGCAGGACAGGATCGGGTTGATGCTGCAGCTGGGCACGTAGCCGGGCCGGGCGAGCAGGTTGATCTTTTCGACGGTGAGGATGGTTGCGGCCAGCATGCCGATGCCGCCGCCAACGGCGCAGATCCACGCCGTGGCCCGAGCGAGGAACCGCCCGCGCGAGGAGTCCTGCTCGCTTCGCCGTTCGACGGTGGCGGTGCTCATTCGGCCAGGGCGGCGTCGATGGCCGCGACGAGGTCGTCCTGCGTGCGCAGGTCGGTCAGCTGGCGGCCATTGAGGAAGAACGTCGGGGTGCCCTGCACGCCAACGGCTTCGCCGTCGGTCTTGTCCTTGGCCACCCGGGCGGCGGTGGCGGGGTCGTCGAGGTCGCGCTGGAACCGCTGCATGTCCAGTCCGAGGGTGCGGGCGTAGCCGAGGAACAGATCGGTTTGCGGCTGCTCCTTGTGTCCCCAGCGGGTCTGGTTGTCGAACAGCTGCGTGTACATGTCGTGGAAGCGGCCCTGGTTCGCGGCGGCCTGCGCGGTGCGGGCGGCCAGTTCGGCGTTGGGGTGGCTGGGGATCGGGAAGTACCGGACCACGAAGGTGATGCGGTCGGAGTAGGTGGCCAGGACCTGCTTGACCGCCGGGTAGGCGGCGGCGCAGGACTCGCACTCGAAGTCGAGGAACTCCACCAGGGTCACCTTGCCGTCGGCGGCGGTGGACAGCCGGTGGCTGTCCTCGCGCACCAGCAAAGCCGGGTCGATGGCGCCGGCGGCCGTGGTAGCGGCGCGCGGCTCGTCGGTGCGGTTGACGGCCAGCAACCCGCTGACCACAAGCACCACTGCCGCGATCAGCGCCAAGGTCAGGCGGGTGTTCTTGGTCATTCCACTTCCTTGTTCATCAGCCAACGACATGACGTCCCACGGTCTGGTGGGACATCGCGCGGACCATACGGGGGGCGCTGTACCGACTTGCTGTCAGCTTCCTGGGAACGGCCCACATGACTACCCAGGGGGCCGTTCACCGGTTAGTACAGCGAAGAGTGTACTGTCGTGCCCGTGGAGACATTGACGTACGGGCAGGTGCTGGCCCGGTTCGGCCACGCCCTGTCGGATCCGACCCGGGCTCGGCTGCTGCTGGCGCTGCGCGACGGGCCCGGCTATCCGGCGGAGCTGGCCGAGCTGCTGGGCACGACCCGGCAAAACCTGTCGAACCATCTCACCTGTCTGCGAGGGTGCGGCCTGGTGGTGACGGTGCCGCAGGGCCGGCGCACCCGATACGAACTGGCCGACGCGCGGCTGGCGCACGCCCTGGGTGACCTGCTCGGCCTGGTCCTGGCGGTGGACCCCGCGGCGTGCCCAGACACCGACGACAAGGGGTGCTGCTGATGAGCCTGCCGTTGATCCAGGCGCCGGCCGAGCCGTCCCCGGCCCGGCGGGCCGTGCTCGCCCGGCGGGTCAGGCTGCTGGTCGCCGCGACCATCACCTACAACCTGATCGAGGCGGTCGTGGCGATCAGCGCCGGCACGATCGCCTCGTCGACCGCCCTGGTCGGCTTCGGTCTCGACTCGATCATCGAGGTGTCGTCGGCGGCGGCGGTCGCGTGGCAGTTCGCCGGCCGCGACCCCGAGGCGCGGGAGAAGACCGCGCTGCGGATCATCGCCGTGTCGTTCTTCGCCCTGGCCGCCTACGTCACCGTCGAGTCGGCCCGTGCCCTGCTCGGCGGCGCCGACGCCGAGCACTCCCCGGTCGGCATCGTCCTCGCCGTGGTGTCGCTGGCGGTCATGCCGGGTCTGTCGTACGCGCAGCGCCGCGCCGGTCGGGAACTCGGCTCCCGCTCGGCGGTCGCCGACTCCAAGCAGACCCTGCTGTGCACCTACCTATCCGCGGTCCTGCTGGTGGGCCTCGGCCTCAACAGCCTGTTCGGCTGGTCCTGGGCCGACCCGATCGCCGCACTGGTCATCGCCGCCGTCGCCGTCAAGGAAGGCCGCGAGGCGTGGCGCGGCGACGCCTGCTGCACCGTGCCCCTGACCACCCCATCAGCCGCCGGCCCCGACACGGATGGGTGCGGATGCCGGCCTGGTTGTACCTGCTGCCCGTCAGACGCCGCGTGATGTTCCAGAAGATGCCGGCGACCGTCCGCGCGGTCTTCGACGCCGAACTCGCCACCGCCCGCCACACGTCCGACCCTGCGGCGGCGTGGCGGGCGGCCGAGCGGGCCCACATCCTGTCCCAGCCGTGGCCCTGGCCACACACCGTCGTGCACGCCGTCATGCTGCGGCGCGCCCTGCGCGAGCGCGACGTCATCGAGGCGGTAGGGCAGGTAATCCGCCTGGCGGTTGCGGGCCCGGGCTCAGCTACCGGCCGCTACCCGCAGGGGAACACCGGCCGGGCGCGGGTGCCGCTGACCCAGCCGATGCCCGTGCCGGAGGAACTCGCCGTGCTGCTGGCCGGCAGCCGGTAGGCCGGTCCGCGGCGCCTGCGCGGGTCGCCGGGCCGCGGCCACGGCGAGCTGGACGGGAGGACGGCGGCCGGGTCCTTCTGGTAGTGGCGTCCGAACCATCTGGCGTGCGTACACGAACCGCGATCCGGCGCGGGTTGATGTTGGCCGTTCTCGCCGTGCCGCTGGCGCCAGCCAGTCCCTGCGCCGCGCATGCCGCCCTGGTCGCCACGTCGCCCGTGCGCGACGAGGTCATCGGGTACGCGCCGCGGGAGGTGGTGCTGGCCTTCAGCGAACCGGGGTTTCCGGTCGCCGGGCGCGTGCAGGTCCTCGGCCCGGACGGCAAGATGATCAACAACGGTGAGCCGGTGCTCGACGGCGCGACGATGCGGATCCCGGTGCGGGTGCCGGACAAGCCGCTGGGCACCTACCTGGTGAGCTACCGGGTGGCCTCCGCCGACAGCCACCCGATCGCGGGCAGCTTCGCCTACTCGGCAGGAGCGCCATCGGCGACAGCGCCGCAGGGTGCCGGCGGCGCCGACCGGCCCGGGCGGGTGCTCGTGCCGGCGGCCAAGTACGCCAGCTACCTGGGCCTGGTCCTGGCGGTCGGACCGGTGTTGCTGGTGGCCACGATGTGGCCCCGGCGGCTGTCCCGCCGCGGGGCGACCGTCATGGCGTTCACCAGGGGCTGGTCGCCGCGGCCCCGGCCGGCACCTGGGTGGGACAGGCCGCGGACATGGTCGGGGCGAGGATCGGCGAGCTGACGGTCGGGGACCTGGAGGCGGTCGGCGCCAGCGGTGGTCGGGGCGGTGCTCGCCGCGCGGCTGGCGCTGCTCGGCGCCGCGGCGACGCTGCTACCGGCCGTCCTGCGCGGCGCCGCGGGCCGCTGGCACACCGCCGGGCTGGCGCTGGTGGGACTGGCCGCGCTGGCCACCTGGCCCTTGGCGGGCCACCCGGTGGCCTCGCCCCTGCGGCCGGTGAGCGTCGCGGTGGGCACCGCCCATCTCGCCGGGGTGACCATCTGGCTTGGCAGTCTGTTCACCCTGGCCGTGTTCCTGCCGCGCCGCACCCACGAGCGGGTTCTCGCGCGGATCCTGCCGGCCTGGTCACGGTGGGCGACCCTCGCGGTCTGCTGGCTCGTCGCCGCCGGCGTCGCCCAGGCCGCGCTCGAACTGGGCCGCCCTCGGCGCTGCTCGACACCGCGTACGGGCGGCCGCTTTGCGGCAAGGCCGCACGGCTGGCCGGGGTCCTCGCTGTCGCCGCCGGGCAGCGGCGGAGGGTGCGCCGCCGCGCCGCGGCGACCCGCCCCCGCCGGCTCGCCGGGGCCGCTGGCTCGAACTCGCGGCCACGGCGGTGGTCCTCGCGCTCACCGCGGTGCTGGTGCAGACGACCTCACCAGGACGGGTCGCCGGCACCGACGCCGCCCGGGTTGCGCGCAACAGCGTCGCGCAGACCCTCACCACCGGCCTCTACATGCTGTGGTTCGATGTCTACCCCGGCGGGCGGATGTGGCCAACAGCCTGCACATCTACGTCTACACCCCGCAGGCCAGGGCCCTGCCCGTCGCGGAATGGGCCATCAGCCTCGCTCTGCCCGCCGCCGGCGTCGAGCCGATCACGGTGCCGGTCGACACGCCGGAACCCCACCACGCCAGCGCCGAGGTTCGCTTCCCCGCCGCGGGTGAGTGGACGCTGAAGGTCACCGCGCGCGCCAGCGACGTCGACCAGACCACCGTCACCGTCACCGTCCGCCGCCACCTGACCGGCGTCCCCCATCGGTGCGTGAGCCCGTTTTCCACCAATAGTTCTCGTTTGCACCATCTAGCGTGCGGGTATGGGTGGCGAGGCAGCAGCGGGTGGCACGGCATCCGCCGGCAGGGTGTACGGCACGCGGCGCAGGTCGGCGCAGCGGGTCGCGGCGACAATCGCGCTGGCGCTGGCAGGGGTGGCAGCGTTGACCGGCGCGGGCATAGTCGGTGCCGCACTGAGGGGATCCTCCGCCTCATCCCCACCTCCCCAGCCACCGCCGGCCGTCGCGCCCGCGACCATCACGCCGCATGCGCCCCATGCCTCATCCGAGCCAAGCGCCGCGGCGGAGCACAGAGGCCTGGCCCGATCGGCGCCGACCCGCATCACCATCGACCGCGTCGGCGTGCGGGCGGACATCCTCGCCCTCGGCGTCAACGGGGACGGCACCGTGCAGGTGCCGCCGCTGGAGCAGGCGATGGATGCCGGTTGGTACAAGTTGGGCGCCAGTCCCGGAGAGGTCGGCAACGCCGTCATCATGGGTCACGTCGACTCGGCGAAGATCGGTCCGGCAGTGTTCTTCCGCCTCGGTGAGCTCCTGCCCGGCGACATGATCCAGGTGGTCCGGGTTGACCGGACCGAGGTGACCTTCCGGGTCGACGGGGTGAAGTCGTATCCTAAGGACGCCTTCCCCACCGATCTGGTGTACGGCCCGTCGGACACGGCGAGCCTGCGGGTGATCACCTGCGGCGGGACCTTCGACGAGCAGAAACGCAGCTACACCGACAATGTCATCGTCTTCGCCACCCTGGTCTCGTCGCGGCAGGCCTGAGGTGATGGCGGATACCAAGGTGGACCGCACCCGTCGGCCCAGTTCCATCGTTTCGAACGCTCATGGCAGGCGGAGTGGTCGCTGCGGGCGTGGCCCGGTACCGCTGGATCGCGCGCCGCGGGTACGGCAAAGGACCGGCCCACCGGGTGGCGGACCGGTCCTGTAGGCCCGGATCAGCCGCCGGAGAGGGACGGCGCCGGTGCGGGTGATCCGCCGGCTACGGCGCCCGGGTTGGCCGGGCTGACCTGCGCCGGCTGGAGCCCGGCCGGTACGGGCAGGGCGCTGCCCTTGACGAAGTCGTCCCAGCTGACGTTCCAGGCCGTCCACCCGTTGCCCGGCTGCAGCTGCACCTCGGTGCCCTTGAACGTGACCAGGTCACCGACCTGGGTGATGCCCATCAGCCAGTCCGCGGCGGCCGCTGAGACGTTGGTGCAACCGTGCGAGACGTTGGTGTAGCCCTGGTCGCCCTCCGACCACGGCGCCCCGTGGATGAACTCGCCGCCCCAGGTGAGCCGCTGGGCGTCCTCGACGTCGACCACGTAGCCGCCGTTCGGCTCGCCGCGGGTGTCGAACGTCGTCTGCTGGTGCTTCTCCATGATCACCATTTTGCCGCTGGAGGTCGGCGTGCTCGGCTTGCCGAGGCTGACCGGGATCTTGCGGATCAGCTTCCCGTCCTGGTAGACCGACATCTTCTTGGTGGCGTTGTCGACATCCAACGCCACCTGCCGGCCGATCTTGGAGGTGGCGGTCCGGTCCGCATCGCCGATCCGGTCCTTGCCGATCGGCAGGCCCTGCAGCCCGGCCCGGACGCTGATCGTTGTGCCGGGCCGCCAGAAATCGGGCGCCCGGTAATAGACCTGACTGCCGTCCTCCAGCCACGACCAGGCCCCCGGCTGCGGCGGATCCGTCTTCACGAACAACCGGCGCTGCACATCCGGTCTGGCCTCTTTGGCAATGGGCGGGTCGAACGCGACGGTTACCGGCATCGCCGTGCCGTACGTCTGGTTTCCGGCGAAATACAACGTGCTGGTGACCGCCGGTTTTGACGATTTCGGCATCGTGGTGAAGGTGGTTTTCCGGGTAGTGCTCTTCCCGGCGTCGCCGGTGGCGGCGACCTCGGCGGTGTAGGTGCGCATCGGCTGCAACGGGGCGCTCGGCACCCACGCCGACCCGTCCTCACGCGGCTCCACCTTGACCTGTATCCCCCTGTCGTCGGTGATCCGCACAGCCGTGATCCGCCCGCCCTTGACGGCGGTACCCACCTCGACGGTGATGGGCAGATCCCGCGTCTGGTCGGCGGGTGTCACGGTCAACTCCGGCGCCCGCCCGTCCGCGGGTCGTGCGCCGGGCGTGCGGTCGGCGGTGCACCCCGCCAGGACCAGTGGCGTGGCCACGATGGTCGCGGCCATCAGCGTCAATCGCCGCCTCAACTGCATACTGCGTCCCCCCGTTCATGGCTTCCCTTCGCCACATTCTCGCCGCGCCGCACCGATGTGAGCGCAATTTCGGCTGATTCGGGAACCAGTTACGGGAGGCATTTCCGGCCGAATGGCAGGCGGTGGGTGGGTCGCGCAGATCTGCGCCTTTCCGGGTCAGCCGTCGCGGATGGGGCGCGGGTTCCATTCCGGCGGGACGCTGCGGGTCGGCAACTCGTTGCGGGTGGTGCCGTCGGGCCCGACTTCGAGATCCCGGTCTCCGCGCACCCCTCTGGCGGTCCGCGCGGCGTGACCGCGTGTCAGACCGCGGCCCGGGCCGTTGCGGTAGGTCCCCGCACATGGCGCGCCCGCCCCGCGCCAACATCGGCACCCTGGTCTCCTTTCGGCAGACCTGAGGTGGTGGATACGACGATGGGGCTGGCCCTTGTCGGGCCGGCCCCATCGTTGTTCACGCTCAGGTCAGGCGGAGTAGCCGCGGGAGGCGATCCAGTTGGCCAGCTTGTCGGTGCTGATCCAGTACTGGCCCTCGTCGGACCAGGAGTCACCGATCTTCACGGTGTTCCCGCCGTCGCGGTAGCCGACCACGGCGATGTAGTGCCCACCCTCGTAGGAGTGAGCGTGGCCGTCGGTGTCGACCGAGGTGCCCTTGATGTTGGCCACCATCGGCCGCTTGCCGTCGATGTTGCGCACGACGTCGTTGCGCAGCCGGTCGGTCTCGGCCTTGCTGGCCTTCTGGCCGGGGATCTCGACGGTGCGGTAGTCCTTACCGGTGACCTCCTTGAGCACCCGGGTGGTCTCGATGGCGGAGTTGGTGCCCGCCTCGGTGGTGGCCAGCTTCTTGGCCAGCTCGTCCTGGCTCAGGTCCTTACCGAGCGCGGACAGCGCCATCTTGGTCGCCGCCGGCGCGCAGTAGAAGTAGGTCTCCTGGAACTTGTACGTGAAGTCCAGCTCCTTGCCGCCGTCACGCTCCTGCGCCACGGTGGCCGGCTTGCCGGCCGACACCGGCGCGGCGTGCGCCACGGTCGCGGGACCGGCGATCGCGCCACCGGCGAACGCGAGCCCGGCGACACCGAGCGCGGCCTTACGAACAACCGAAGTCTGAGTGATGGCCGGGAGCCAACGAGTAACAGTAGTCATTGATGCTCACCTTTCACCTGGGGGAAAGGACGGCCAGCAGATCGGGGTGCGGGCCGCCCAAAGAGATACGCCCGGGCGGGGGTGCTCGGGCGTACGGGAGTCATAACCACGGCCGCCCGGCCGGCATTCCGGGCGGGCCGGCCCGCCCGGGATCCCGGTAACCGGACGAAACCGGACACCGGGACAGGTGGGCAGGTCCGGATGTTCGCGGGCGACGGGTCCCGGCACCCCTGAGGTCTCCGGCTCGGTACGTCCTTGATGTCGGGATCAGGCGCCCGGAGGAGAGTGCCAGTGGGCCGTCCGGGAGTCGCCGTAGAGGTAGGCGACGGCGATTACATGCGGCGCTACGAGACGGTGAGGCTCGTGGTGTGACCCATAGGCCTGACGGGCTCGCTGCGGGGTCCGGGCCGGCCGGGCTTCAGGCAAACCCTGTCCGCCGTCACCGCGACCGACTCTCGTGCTGTCAGTGCCCTGATCTCATCGCAACAGCCGCAGCGCGTTGGCGACAACGGCCAGGGTGCTGCCTTCGTGGACCACGATGGCGGCGCCGATACCGGCGATCCCAAGGACGGCGGCGGGTAGCAGGACCGCGATGACGCACAGGGCGACGGCGAGGTTCTGGCGGATGACCCGCCGGGAGCGTCGGCCGAGCCCCACGGCGGCGGGAAGTTTGCTCAGGTCGTCGGCCATGAGGGCGACATCGGCGGTTTCGAGGGCGATGTCCGTTCCTGCGGTGCCCATGGCGATGCCGATGGTGGAGCGGGCAAGCGCGGGAGCGTCGTTGACGCCGTCGCCGACCATGGCCACCACACGATGCTGGCGGGTCAGGCCGGCGATGGCGTCGACCTTGTCTTCCGGCAGCAACCCGGCACGGTAGTCGGTGAGGCTCAGGCTGCGGGCGACATCCGCGGCGACGTGAGGGTTGTCGCCGGTGAGCAGGACCAGCGACGTGACACCGAGACGCCGTAGCTGCTGCAGCATGGGTTTGGCGCCGTCTCGGGGCTGGTCCGCCAGCCCGAGCACGCCGAGGAGGTGCCCGTCGGCGTCGACGGCGATGACCGTCCTGCCGGCGGCCTCCAGTTCGGCGACCGCACCGCGGATCTCGTCAGGCGGGTCCGACGGGAGGACATACCCGGGGCGGCCGACCCGGACCTGCCGGCCGTCCACGGCCGCCGTGATCCCTTTCCCGGCGGCGATGGTGACCTCGCCTGCCCGGCCCAGTGGCAGGCCCTGCGCCGCCGCCACGACAGCCCGGGCCAGGGGGTGGGTGGACCGGCTCTCCACGGTGGCGGCCGTGCTGAGCAGGGCCGCGGGGTCGACGCCGGCGGCGGGGCGGACATCGGTGACAACGGGGTGCCCGCTGGTGAGCGTTCCGGTCTTGTCGAAGGCCATCGCGTCGACCCGGCCCAGGTTCTCCAGGTGCACGCCGCCCTTGACCAGCACACCCGTTCGGGCGGCGCGAGCGATCCCCGACAGCACGGCCGCCGGCGTGCCGATGGCCAGCGCGCACGGCGACGCGGCCACCAGGACCGCCATGCCGCGCAGGAACGCCACCTGCCAGGTCAGCCAGCCCAGCAGCGGCGGCACCGCGATGACCGCCGCGGCCAGCAGCAGCACGGCGGGTACGAACACCGCGGTGAAGCGCTCGGTGAGCCGTTGGGTGGGGGACTTCTGGGTCTGGGCCTCCTGCACCATGGTGACCACCCGGGCCAGGGTGGACTCCCCGGCCAGCCGGGTCACCTCGACCTCCAGGACGCCGTCGTGGTTGACCGTGCCGGCGAACACCGCAGCGCCGGGCGCCTTGTCGACCGGAGTGCTCTCGCCGGTGATCGGGCTCTGGTCGACCGTCGACCGCCCGCCCCGCACGCTGCCGTCGACCGGTACGCGTTCGCCGGGCCGGACGATGACCACGTCGCCGCGCAGCACCTCCCGCACGTCGAGTTCGGTCTCAGTGCCCTCGCGGCGAACCCTGGCGGTGTGCGGGGTGATCGTCCCGAGTGCCTCGATCGCGTGGCGGGCCCGGCCCATCGCCCGGTGCTCGAGCGCGTGGCCGAGGCTGAACAGGAACAGCAGCAGCGCGCCCTCGGCCCAGGCCCCGACGACCGCAGCGCCGACGGCCGCGACGACCATCAGCGCGTCGATCTGCAGCCGTAGCCGCACCGCGGCGGCCGCCGCGTGCCGTGCCGCGGTGAATCCGCCGGTCAGATAGGCCAGCCCGTACGCGACCACGACAACCGTGGCGGGCCAGTCGAGGAACGTCTCACCGGCGAAGCCCATCGCGAGCAGTACGCCGGCGGCCAGCGCCAACAGCAGCTCCGCGCGGGTGCGCACCCACCCTCGCCGGCGCGGGACCTCCACGCCGTAGCCCATGGCGCGCACCAGACGGACCAGGTCGTCCAACGACACGACGTCGCTGTCGAACTCCACCCGCAGCCGCTCCGCGGCGTAACTAACCGAGGCGGCCAGCACCCCGTTCTGGCGGGTGAGGACGTGCTCGATGCTCGCAGAGCAGTCACCGCAGTCCATCCCGGTCACCCGGAGCCACGCATGCCGGTAGCGGTCGCTGACCTGCGCGCCGGTCTGAGACACCACCCGACGCAGCCGGTCCAGCGGCAGCACGACGGGGTCGTAGTGCACGCACACCACTGCCTGCCCGTCGCGGTCGTGCACGTGCGCGTCGCGCAGCCCCCGTGTCCCGGACAGCCGCTCCCGCAGCCGCTGCACGCACTGATCCCGCTCGTCCTGCGCGGCCGGCAGCACCGCTGAAAGCTGGACTTCCAGGGTGCTCTCCGAGCCGGCCGCCCGGCCGCCGGCACCTGCCACCGCGCCTCCCTCACCTTTGCCACCGAGCGGTGGTCGACTGGCAGCGCCACCGCGACCGTGGTCAGCGGAAGGTCGAGCAGCGCGGCGGGCTCAGGGGGTGCGGCGGGGACAGGCTCATCGATCACTGCCGTCCGACCAGAAGACTGTTATTCAGGCTAGATCCTCCGGTTGCGGCGAAGGGAGGAATCCAGGATCGCCGCCACGACCTGCGCGGCCGCCACCACGACGGAGGGTGCTGTGCATCTGACGGCCACGGGCGCGCGACACCGGCCGCGTCCGGGCGCGCCGCAACAGCCGACCCGCGCGGCGGGCCGGTCGGCGTCCCCTGCGGGGCAAGCCGTCCCAGTGCGCGGACGGCACACCCCATACTACGAAAGGTAGTAGCGGCGTGAGACGATGACCGTTGCGCAGCCAGCGCGACCTGAGGGAGGACACATGCCGCGACTGGTGGAACCGGACTCCGTGGCGCGCACGTCGGCCGGAGCCGGCTGACATGGGCGAGCAGTTCGCGGCCATCGCCGCGACCGGGCCCCTCCTGGCCGCGATGGCCGTCGCCGCCGCGGCGGGACTGGTGAGTTTCCTATCCCCCTGCGTCCTGCCATTGGTGCCGGGCTACCTGTCCTACGTCACCGGCCTAGCCGGTACCGACCTCGACGCCGCGGCGCAGCCCACCCCGCCCCCGGCGGCCGGCGCTGTCGCCGTGGCGACCCGGCGGCGGGCGCGGGCGCGGGTCGTGGCCGGCACGCTCGGGTTCATCGCCGGGTTCGCCGTCGTGTTCGTCACCGTGGCCGTGGCGTTCAACGCCGCCGGCCGCGCCCTGGTGACCAACGCGCGCACCATCGAGATCGCCGCCGGGACGCTGACCGTGCTCCTCGGCGCCGGCTACCTCGGGGCGTTCCCGCTGCTGCAACGGCAGGTCCGCGCCACCCGGCTCCCGTCCGCCGGGATCGCCAGCGCACCCGTGCTCGGCGCGACGTTCGGCCTGTCCTGGACGCCGTGCGTGTCCCCCACCCTCGGCGCAGTGCTGGGCCTGGCGGCGGTGGAATCCACCACCGGTAGGGCCACCGTCCTCGCCCTGGCCTACTGCACCGGCCTGGGCCTGCCGTTCCTGCTCGTCGGCCTCGGGTTGCGGCGCACGCTGACCCTCACCCGCTTCGTGCGCCGCCACCACCGGTGGGTCACCCGCCTCGGCGGTGCGCTGCTCGTCGCGATCGGGCTCGCGCTGCTCACCGGAGCGTGGACCGACCTGATGATCTGGCTACGGGCCACGGTCGGGCCGGGCCAGATCAGCATCTGACCGGGCCACACCACGGCGGGCCGGTCCCGGGGACCCCGCTCGGTCAGCGCTGGCGCGAGCCGACCAGCGAGGCGAAGGCGATGGTGTTGTCGGCGTAGCCGACGCTTCCGCCGATCCACGCGCCGCCGCAGGTGATCAGGCGGAGCCCGGGCCCGCCGTCGCCGCCGTAGACCCGGTCTGCGGGCAGGCGGTTCTTGTCGAACCGTTCGACCGAGGTGACCGCGAACACCGCGACCGAACGGTGAGCCCGAGTGATCTCGACGCGGGAGCCCTTACGCAGGTCGCCCAGCCGGTGTCGTCGGCCCGTTACAGCGGGGGCACGGCGATGGACCCGTCGGCCGCCACGCCGACCGGCCCCACCGCCGCGTTCACCTTGATCGCGTCAATGCTGATCCGCACCGGCCGGCTCGGACCCAACGCCTCCGCGCTGCCCCGCTGACCGACGAAAGGCAACCAGCCCAACAGGCCGCTGCCGCTGCCGTTGCTGCCGAGCCCGGCGCCGGTAGCGAACACCCCGGCAAGGATCAGCACGACGGCCAGCGCAACGTGCGGTCGCCGGGCCCGCTCGACGCGGCGCCCAGGCGCCGTCCGCACCCGCGCGCTGGCCATACCCGCTCCCTCCCCCTGCGCGCCAACCCGTCGCGGCGGCCGGGCACGCTGACCAGGACTCCGCCGTTGGAATCGGTCGGACCGCCGGCCACGTCCTGACGGTACGTCGACCACGCCGAGGCGGGCCGGCGGTCAGCGGTTCATCACCATGCCGCCCAAGCGGGCGTTTCGCGCACGGATCAGTGCCGCGCGCCGGCGGTATCCGGCGGCCAGCAGGACAGCCAACGCCCCGCCAGCCATGGCCCACTTTGATGCGGGACCGAGCCAGGTGGCCAGGGTGCGGGCGGAGGCGAGGCGCGTACCCGCCGGCGGCCTGGGCGGCGGGGCCGAGCGACGCGTCAGTTGGTGGACGCATCGGTGGAGGCGGTGGAGTGCAGCCGGTCCAGCAGCTTCTGCAAAGCGGTGATCTCGGCCTGCTGGCCGGCGCGCATCCGCGCCGCCAGGTCGCGGACTTCCGGGCGGGGCTCTGCGGCCAGGATCGCCTCGACCATGGCGAGTCCGCCGCGGTGGTGGCGGATCATCAGCTCGGCGAACCTGATGTCCAGGTTCCGGCCGGTGGTCTCGCGCAGCTGGGTGATCTCGGCCTTGGTCGCCATGCCCGGCATGGGTGCGGCGCCGGTCGCGTCTGCACCGCCGTGGTCCATGCCGTTCATGTCGTTCATCCAGGCCATGGCCGGTTGGCTGCCGGTCGGTGGCAGGCCCCACTGGGTCAGCCAGGTCCGCATGATGCCGATCTGCGCCTGTTGGGTGAGTGCGATGTCCATGGCGAGGGTGGCGACCTCGGGATCGTCGGTACGGGCGTGCACGATCATCGACATCTCCACGGCCTGGGCGTGGTGGGTTGCCATGTCCCGGGCGAAGCCGGCGTCGGCGGACGTGTCGCCGGGTGCCCGCACGGCCGGAACGAGCAGTCCCACGGCGACACCGACGGCGAAGACGACGAGGGCCGCGGCCACGAGCGGCCACCAGCGGCGACTCGCCGGCGGGTCCGGCTGGGGTTGCGGGGGTGTTTGCGCGTTGTCCATGGCTGGCCCCTACTGGCCCTGAGGGGCAAGGTCACGGGGCGTCGTGCCGGTGGCGGTGATCCCACCCGAGCACGTCGCGCCCTGCTCGGGTCCGGCGTTGACCCGGGCCGCGCGGATGAACTCGTCGATCCGCTCGTCGTCGGCGGAGGGGACGGTGAGGCGGTAGCCCCACGCCTGTAGCGAGATCGGCGCGTCGAGGTTGTCGTGCGGGCTGAGCAGCATGTAGTCGACGCCGCGGACCCGCCCGGCCAGGCGCTGCACCTCGTCGGCGGGCAGGTCGGACCGGTAGGTGATCCACACCGCGCCGTGTTCCATGCTGTGGGTGGCGTGCTCGGCGGCGATCGGCGCGTCGTAAACGTCGCCGGTGCAGTTCTGCCACGCGCTGTTGTGGCTGCCACCCACCGACGGGGTCACCTCGTAGGTCAGCGGGCCGCTCTTGTGCTCACTAGCCAGCCACGCCGGCTTCTTCGACGCGTAATCCGTCACGCCGGACAGGCCGGTCAGACGCTGCGCCCAGGGCCGGGTGCCCTGCCACGTGGCGACCGCGGCGTAGCCGATGATCGCCACGCCGAGCACGCTCACCGCCGTGACGACGGCGATGACGCCCCACGGCCGGCCGGGGCGCACCGCGACGGCCTTCGCCGGTCGGGTACGGGCAGAGGACTTGGAAGCTCTCATCACGATGCCTCTCACTAGTGGGAGTGGGGGATGCGCCCGATGGGCGGAAGACATGCCGATGTTCCTGGACGGCTCCAGTCGAATGGAGCCGGTGAGCAGCAGGTGGCTGACGCGTACCCATCGCCCTAACCCGCTCAGGAACGCGACGCGGGCAGGGGATGCGGGGGCCGGAAGCACACCCGGCCAGCGCGGGCAGTGCCTGTCCGGGGCGGTCGCCCGCCACGACAGCCATGGCGATACCCGGTTCCCGCTCGCGGCGGCGAGGCAGGCTGCCTGCGCCGCCGAAGCCATGCCACGCGGAGTGGCTCTTACGTGCGGGACACCGCCAACTGTGTCAGGCGAGGACACAGATGGGTCCCCGGGTCATCCTGATGGATCCGCTCGGCGGGCAACGGAGGCAGTCGCCGGCTCGTCAGAGTCAACGGCCGGATGAGTGAGGCCGTGACCGGGGTAGTGCTCGACGACTGGGTGGGGCAGGCCTGCTCAGCATGGCTGGGGCGGTCCTGGGGACAGTCCTGGCCGTGGTGAGCCACGCTGACACCGGCCAGCGGTTGGGTGTGCCTGCGCGCCGCGCTGGCGCCGGTGACCGGGTGGGCGGCGATCAGCGCCACGAGGACAACCAGGAGCAGGCAGACGACGCGGCTGAGGCGTCCGTCGCCTCGCTGCGCCGTGGTCATCTGCCAGCGTCTCATCGCGGAGATCCTATCCGCCCCGCCGCTGCCCTGCCGTTCCGACTGCATGACGGGATGGTCTGCCCTTCAGGCCCTGCGTCGGCGCTGCCAGGCGTACAGGGCCGCGCCGCCGGCGGCGAGGACGGCCACGGCGGCCCCGACCCGGATCCACAGCCCGAGCAGGCGACGCGGGTGGACCCCGACGGCGGCGAGACAGTGGTGGACACGGTCGAGCTGCGCTTCGGTGACCATGTGCGGGTCCGCCCGGGTGTGCGCATCGGCGCCGACGCGGTCGTCGTCGACGGCATCAGCGAGGTGGACCAGGCCACCATCACAGGGGAGCCGCTGCCTGCGGGCAAGTCGGTCGGCGACGAGGTGTTCGCCGGCACCCTCAACGGCACCGGCACGCTCGTCGTACGCGTGCACCGTGAAGCGGGCGAGTCCGTGATCGCCCGCATCGTCGCCCTGGTGGAGCAGGCGTCGGCGACCAAGGCCAAGACGCAGCTGTTCATCGAGAAGGTCGAACAGCGGTACTCGATCGCGGTGGTCGTCGCCACCCTGGCGCTGTTCGCCGTACCCCTGCTCTTCGGCGCCGACCTGCGCTCGACGCTGTTGCGGTCGATGACGTTCATGATCGTGGCATCGCCGTGCGCCGTGGTCCTCGCCACGATGCCGCCGCTACTGTCCGCGATCGCCCTCGCCGGCCGCCACGGCGTCCTGGTCAAGTCCGCCGTGGTGATGGAACACCTCGCCGACCCCGAGCGGGTGGCGTTCGACAAGACCGGCACCCTCACCGAAGGCCATCCCCGCGTCGTCGACATCCACCCCATCGGCGACGCCCGCCCGGAGGAGGTGTTGCGGCTTGCCGCCGGGGCCGAGCACGCCAGGCGAACACCCCGTCGGTGCCGCGGTCCTCGCGGCGGCGCAGGACCACGGGCTGCCGGTGCCGGCGGCGGCCGACTTCACGTCCGTGCCCGGCCGGGGCGTACGCGCGGTGGTCAACGGCCGGCAGGTGGCCGTGGGCAGGCCGGTCCTGCTCGACGAGCTCACGCCCATGGCCGTGGCCCAGGCCCGGGCCGTGGCCGCCGACGCGCAGGCCACCGGCCACACCGCCATGGTGGTGATCGTCGACGGGACGCCCGTCGGGGTGCTTGCCCTGGCCGACCGGATCCGCTCCGACGCCGTCATCGCGCTGACCCGCCTCACCGGGGCCAGGCCGATGCTGCTCACCGGTGACAACGCCGGCGCCGCCGGGCACCTGGCGGCGGAGGCCGGGATCACCGACGTGCACGCCGGGCTGCTGCCGCAGGACAAGGTCGACCAGGTGCGCGCCGTACAGGCCAGCGGCCGGCGGGTGCTGCTCGTCGGCGACGGCGTCAACGACGCACCCGCCCTCGCCGCCGCCAATCTCGGCGTCGCCATGGGCCGCGGCGGCTCCGACCTTGCCCTCCAGCGCCGACGCCGTCCTCGTCCGCGACGACCTGGCCACCCTGCCCAGCGCGACCGCCCTGTCCCGGCGCGCCCGCCGCCTCGTCACGGCGAACCTGATCATCGCCGGCACCCTTCATCACCGTGCTGGTCTGCTGGGACCTGTTCGGCAACCTACCCCTCCCCCTGGGTGTCGCCGGGCACGAAGGCTCCACCGTCATCGTCGGCCTCAACGGCCTACGCCTACTCGCCTCCTCCGCATGGCGACGCGCCCAGACCGAAGGGGCGCCGTGAGCCGCCGCGGCCGGGACGGCGGCGCGACGGCCGGTTGCACCGTCACGGTCTGCCAGGGCTGCTGCTGCGGCACCTCCGCCGGGTTCGACCACGCCGGGCAACTGGCCCAGCTGCAAGCGGCAGTCGCCGACGTCGCTGTGGTACGGGTCAGCGACTGCCTCGACACCTGCGCGCACGCCAACGTCATCGTCGTACAGCCCTCCCCGCCGGCCGCCGCGCCGGCGGGCGACCGGGCTGGCTCGGCCTGATCAACGACACCGACGCGAGCGACGACATCGCCGCCTGGATCCGCGCCGGCGGCCCCGGCCTGGCCGACCCACCCGGCGTGCTCGACCTCTACGCGTTCACCCCGCCCCGCCGCGTCCGGCAACACCTCACCTGAGACGCGGATGAGGAGTAGCCGGCTCGGGTGACGTCAGAAGCCGGCCAGAAACAGCACGCCGGCGGCGATCAGACCAACCCCCACGACGGCGACGAACAGTCGGTCGCTGATCCGCCCCACGGTCTTCTTGCCCACCCAGGCGCCCAGCAGGGTCGCGGGAGTCAGTGCCACCGCAGTCCGAACAGCGCGGTGAACACGGGCAGCAGCAGCACACCGCCGCCGGGGCCGGCCACCGCCGACATCCAGGCCAGCGCGAACGCGGCCAACGACGCCCCGGCGAGGGCGCCGACCAGATCCGTCGCCATGCCCCCACCTCCACCTGTTCCAGACCACCAGCTACGGAACAGTCCATGCTCGCAGACACCACGACGGCAGCGATCACGACCGCCGCGTCATCGAGCGCGCCTCCCGAAGCTGCTCAAAGTCGGTGGGACCGAGCCGCGCTGGTTTGGCCGACCAATCGCCGGGCACGAACACCAGGGTGCCCTGACGGCGCCTCGCGCTCTGGGTCGAGGACAGGAGAGGACGCCTGTGAACGTAGTCGGCACGGCAGCGATCCTGGTGGCCTTTCCCGTCGTGGCCACCGTGACAGGCGCGGTGATCGCTACGTTGAGGACTCCCGGCCCGGCGGTCTCCAGCGGAATCCAGCACTTCGCCGCCGGAGTGGTGTTCGCCGCGCTCGCTGGCGAGCTGCTGCCGGAGTTGCGCCGAGAAGGCCACCTGCTGATCGTGGTGGGCGCGTTCACCGCCGGCGTGGTTCTGCTGTTGGCTCTGGGGGCCTACTCCCGCCGGGTGGAGGCCACCCGCCCCATCGGTGTCCCCGCCGGGCTGCTGGCCGCGGTCGGTGTCGACCTGCTCGTAGACGGCCTGCTCGTCGGCTTGGGCGTCACCCTCGGAAAGAGCCAGGGCGTCATCCTCACGATCGCACTCACCCTGGAGGTCCTGTTCCTCGGCCTGTCGGTGAGCGCCGCACTGGCCAAGCGAGGTGCGGGCCGGGTGCGGGCCGCCATGATTCCGAGTGCGCTCGGTCTGGCGACCGCTGCAGGAGCGATCGGCGGTGCGGCACTGCTCGGCGGCGCCAGCCGTGGGGTCCTGGCCGCTGTGCTGGCCTTCGGTGCTGCTGCCCTGCTGTACCTGGTCACCGAAGAGCTTCTGGTGGAGGCTCACGAACACCCCGAGACCCCGTGGACGGCCGCCCTGTTCTTCGTCGGGTTCCTCGGGCTGTACACCCTCGCCGGGTTGTAGCGCGTACTGGCAAGCGCCAGGTCACCAGCGCCAGTGGCACTGGCGGGCTTGTCTATGCCCGGTGCCGTGGTGAGCGGCTGTCCCCGGCGCTGCTCAGCCGCATCTGTCCCAGTGCGCACGTAGCTGCTGGTGTCATCGCCACGGGATCAGAGCCGCCGAGAATCACCGCTCAGTCGTGCTCAAGAACACCGCCGCCGAGCAGTTGCAGAAACGCGCCGCTGGTCTACATGCGGTAGGTCGCCTGAGGGCCGCACGGGCGGGCACCTCAGGGTGGGGCTGGCAGGCTCGGCGACGGGAAGTGTGCGGGGCGATTCCGCCGGGCAGGCGCGCGTGACGTGGCCGGGCCGCTCGTCCGGGCAGGGCTGGGCGTGCAGGGCCGTCGAGGACGGGGACGGGTGAGTGACACTCGCCGCGGCCACGTCGAGCGTCCCGTGGGCCGCGATCATCGCGACGACCGCGGCGACGAGGAAGCAGAGCAGCTCGCGCAGACGCAGGCCATCGCGTCGACTGACCGGGTCCCGCCACCGCACCGGCACGGGACGGATCCTATCGGTGGAAGTGTCCACGAAGGGCATCAGCGCCCGAGCCCGACCAGGTCGCCGCACTCAGGGCCGGTGTCGCCGCAACGACACCACGATGCCGGCGGCGGCCAGCAGCGCCAGGACGATCCCGACGACCAGCCACACCCCGCCGTTACCGGCGTCCTGCTGAGTGCTCGCGGCAGGTCCATCGGTGATCGGGGCGTCGGTGGCAGGTGCGACGCTCGGGCTGCTCGCCTCGACGGCGGAGCCGGTCGGGCTGGGGGTCGGGGCGGCGGCGAGTTTCACGGTCGGGGCGGGGTTGGCCGGCTCCGGGTTGGCGGAGCTGGGCACCTCGATCCACCGGTCGATACGTCCGTCGCTGTACTTCTGCAGGATCTTGAACGACACCTGCGCAGTGTTGGGCAGCTGCCGCACGCGTACCTGGTGTTCGGCGTCCTGCCCGACCGGGACGGCCGGTCCGGCGACGGTGTAGCTGTTCGGCGTGGTGGTGGACAGTTTCCAGCCGGGCGGGGCCTTGAGCAGGGTGATGTCTGACGCGGCGATGCCCTCGGGCAGGTAGACCTGCACCGAGGTGGTGCCGGCGGTGCGGGACTCGGCCTCGGCGTCGACGGACAGCACGGCGTTGGCGGCGCCCGCGCGCGCCGGCGTCAGCTTCGCGTCGGTGTGGGCCCACGCGGGGCTGGCCGCCGTGACGGTGGCGGCCGTGACGGCCAGTGCGACGATCGCCCATCGGTGTCTCATCCGAACCAACTTTCTGCCTCGTTCGTGTGCCGTCGTCGACAGGTAGTCGTTGATCGCCCGCTGCCGGTTCCCGGCACCGGCATTCGGCGGGCGGCGGTTCACCGGGGAACCTGCCGGTCTCGTTCGGCGAGTCCGGCGAGCATGCGGTTGTAGGCGGCCAGTTCGTCGTCCTCGCGGCCCTCCGCTTCGGCGCGGTCGGCCGCGCGGTCACGGCGGCGGGCTTCCCGCTCGTCGGCGCGGATCCACTGCAGCATCAGGGCGCCGAGCACGATGACCGTGGGCAGTTCCCCGAAGGACCAGGCGACCCCGCCGGCGTTGCGCTGGTCCTGAAGTGGAGTGGGCCCCCAGGGACGGGCGAGGGCGGTCCACCAGTCGGCGGCGAGAACGCCGCCCGACTGCATGAGCGCCACACCGAGGAAGGCGTGCAGCACCATGCTGATCAGCACCAGGATCGCCTTCAGCGGGTGTGGCACCCGCCGGGGGGCGGGGTCGATGCCGATCACGGTCCAGAAGAACAGGTACCCGACGCCGAGGAAGTGGCCGATCATGGCCAGGTGCGCGGCGTGGGAACGGACCGCCAGCTCGTACAGGCCGGTGAAGTAGAGCACGTACAGGCTCACGACGTACAGGGCCAGCGCGACCACTGGATGGGTCAGCGCGCGGGAGACCCGGGAGTGCAGGGCGGTCTGCAGCCACTCACGGGGGCCGGGCCACCGGGGGTCGGTCGACGGGGGCAGCGCGCGCAGGGCGAGGGTGACCGGCCCGGCGAGCACCAGCAGGATCGGGGCGACCATCATCAGCAGCAGGTGCTGCACCATGTGCACGGCGAACAACACCGGTCCGTAACGGGCCAGGCCGCTGGACGTGGCGATGACGATCACCGCGCAGCCGGCCAGCCACAGCGCGGTGCGGGCGGGCGGCCACGTGTCACCGCGGCGGCGCAGTCGCCACACCCCGGCCAGGTACAGCCCGGCGGCGGCCACCGCGGCGGCGATGATCAGCGGGTCGGGCAGCCACAGCCTCGCCACGGTCTCGATGCTCAACGGTGGCGGCATGGGGAAACCGAGCAGGGCCGCCGTCGAGTCCTCCTCCACCTCACCGAGCGGTGCGGGGGTACGCGACAGCGCCACGGCGGCGCCGAGGGTGGCGGCGAACAGCAGCGTCTCCACCACCGCCACCCGCAGGAACGGACGCCGCCGCCCCGCGCACAGGGCGGGCATCGAACGGCGGCGGTGCAGCAGCCCGGCCACCCCGACCGCGGCGAGCGCCGCGATCTTGACCAGCAGCAGTTGCCCGTAACGGGTGGTCAGCAACTCCGCCGGGGCGGACAGGCGGGTGGCGGCGGACACCAGGCCGGAGGCGCCGACGACGACCAGGCAGGCCAGCGCGAGCGGCGAGAACCGGCGCACCGCGACGGCCAGGTCGGCGGTCGACCCGCGGGCGGTGACGGCCAGGGCGAACAGACCCCCCGCCCACAGGGTGACCGGGATGACGTGTAGCAGCTGCCCGGACACCGCGATCTGGTGGTTGCCGGAACCGGCGGCGTGCCCGGTGAACACCGGCGGGATCGTCGCCGCCACCGCGATACACAACGCCGCCAGGGCACCGCCCGGACGCAGGCTCCTGGCGGCGATCAGCGCCACGAGCAACGCGAGGACGCCGCTGAGGGCCAGCGCCTGCCCGAGCGCCACGCTGAGGGCGAAGTGCAGCACCGCCCGCACGGACAACACCTGGGCGGCGGGCAGCCCGAACAGGTCGACCAGGGTGTAGCAGACCGCCACCGCGGACGCCGCCGCCCAGGCGGCAGCACTGAATGCCGCAGCGCGCAGGCGGCGGTAGCCCAGGGCCGACAGGCGACCTTCGTCGTCGCGGGGCGACAGCATCACCACGGCCAGCAGCAGCCCGACGGTGATGACCGCACCGACCTGCATGCCCAACCGGGCGGCCGGCAGGATCCACGCGGTGGTCGGGCCCGGGTCCGGCAGGCCCGGCACCGTCTGGGGTACCGCGCCGCCACCCCACCACAACAGCGCCGCTCCGACCGCGGCCGCGACGAGGACAGTGCCGACGGGCACCAGCACCGGACGCCGCACGACGCTCTGCATGCTCATCGCCGGGCCGCCCGCTTGCGCCACAGCAGCAGACCCGCCCCGGCCGCCACGAGCGCGAGCAGCACCGCCACCAGCCCGACCCCCATGCTCGGGGCGCCATCAGCGGCGGCGGCCGAGGAAGCGGCAGTGGTCGCCGGCACCGACGGCGGTGTGGTGAGGGCCGACGCCGGCGGTGCGGATGCCGCGAGCGGGGACGCCGACGCGGTGACGGTGAACGTGTAGGAGCTCTGCACCGGATGCCCGTCGACGGACACCACCCGGTACGCCACCGTGTACCTGCCGGCGGGCAGGTCAGACTTGAGCGGCTGGGTGGCGCGGGTACCCGACACGGCCGGCTTGCCGGCGACGGCGGCAACGTCACCCGGGGCGGTGACCGCGATGGTCGTGAACCGCGGATCGAGCCGTTCGACGAAGATCAGCTCGATCTGTTGCGGGGCGGCGGCCAGACGGGCGTTGGCGGCCGGCGTCGAGTCGCGCAGGGCGTTGTGTGCCCACGCCGGCGTGGCCGGCACGAGCAGGGCGGTGGCCACGCAGAGGGCAGCAGCAACACGGACGGGCAGGACGAAACGGTACGTGCGGGTCAAGGCCGGACTCCCAGCTAGCGGGTCATTCCTCAGATAGTCGCGCAGAGGCAGCGGAAAGTTCCCCACAAACCATCACCAACCGCTTGCGTCGCAGACGCCGTCGGCGCCCTGCGGCTCGGCCTGCAGGGTCGCGTGCTCGATGGAGAACCGATCGTGCAACACCTGCCGGGACGCGGCCAGGACCCCCGCCAGGTCACTGTCGCGAGCGAGGATCAGATGCGCCGACGCGACCTCCATCCCCGAGGTCAGGGTCCAGACGTGCAGGTCGTGCACGTCGGCGACGCCGTCGACCGCGGCCAGGGCGTCGCGGACCTGCGCGACGTCCAGGTGCGGCGGGGCGGCCTGCACCAGCACCCGCACCGCGGCCCGGCCCAGCTTGTAGGTGCGGGGCAGGATGAACAGGCCCACCGCCACCGCGATGATCGGGTCGGCGTACCACCAGTCGGTCAGGGCGATGATTCCAGCGGCGACGATGACGCCGACCGAGGTGAACAGGTCGCCGAGCACCTCAAGGTAGGCGCCGCGCACGTTCAGGCTCTCCTCCGAGCCTGAACGCAGCAGGAAGAATGCCGCGATGTTGGCCACCAGGCCGGCCACCGCGACGACCAGCATCGGCCCGGCCAGCACCTCGTGCGGCGCGGAGAAGCGGCGCACCGCTTCCACCAGCACGTAGATGGCGACGCCGAACAGCAGCACCGCGTTGGCCAGCGCGGCGAGGACCTCCATCCGATACAACCCGAATGTGCGCTGCCCGTCGTGAGAGGCCTTGCTGGCTGCGGTGATCGCCGCCAGCGCCATGCCGATGCCGAGCACGTCGGTGAACATGTGCCCGGCATCCGACAGCAGCGCCAGCGAACCGGTCAACCACGCCGCGACCGCCTCGACCAGCATGAAAGCGACCAGCAGGGCGAACGCCGCCCACAACCGGCCCCGGTGCTTCTCACCGGCGCGCATGATCTGCTGCCCGTGGTCGTGTCCCTCGCCCATGCCCGGCTGCCCCTCCTGTCGACCGACCGAGCCAACATATGCTCACATTGCAATAAGTGCAACTCAACTGGAGGTGGATCGATCCCCCGCAGCAGGGGCCGCCCCTTCAACGGCGGGCCCGCCCTCGGCGGGTGGCGCCACGGAACCGGCCCCGTCCGCATCCATGGCCCGGGCGGCGGCGAGCAGGGTTCGCAGACGTCTGACGGCAGCGACGGCGTCCGCGTGGTCGATCACCTGCACGCTCAGCAGCGGCACCACGTCGCCGTTGACCAGATCCAGCGACGCCCACACCGCCTTGCGGTCGAACCGAACCCGCTCCACCACCTGCCACGGCACGGTGACATCACCGAGCAGGTTGCGCACCCGCACCCGCTCGACGTCGGCCTGCACCCGCAGCCGCCACGGCAGCAGGGTCAGCCCGGTGAATAACACCCCGACCCCGATGACTGCCCACCGGTCGGCGGGAAACAGTTTTCCCCCGTTGGAGGTGGTTCCACTCAAGGTGAGCCCCGCGTACACGTTGATCGCCAGGATCACCGCTGCGGCGCCCAGGCTGATCTGCCGTATCCGCCTCGGCCGCACCGTCACGTCCCCGGCCGCCGGATCGTCGTGCCCGGCTGTCGCCGGCGTACTCATGTTCACAGACCCTCCTGGTCCTCGTGGTCAACGTCGGGTGTTCGGCCGCACGGGCCGTCGCTAGCCATGCCGGTCGGCTGGCAAGGCGGGCCGGGCGGAAGCACACCGCAGCGGCGCTCGTCCGCCACCGGTCGAGGACGCCCACGCGTGGGCCGCGACCGACGGTCGAGGCGTGACTTCGACGAGCAGCGGCCGGCAGAACCACGCATGGTCGTCGAGGCGAGGCCCGACGCCAGGAGCTGCCTATCGGGCGCGGCCGCGTCCGCGGGCAGCCGGAGAGCAGCGTGGCGGGAGCCGCCGGCGGGACGCCTCACGGCACTGGAGTGACGACCTTCGCACAGGCGCGGCCGCAGGTGGTTGTCTGCGCAGCGGCGCGGTGGTGGCGGCACGGTGTCGATGCGGACATCTGTCAGCAGGCTCGGCGCCGCGGAGACCGCTGGCGGCATTTGCCTGAGCCGGCAGCCGTCATCGACGCCGGTGCGACGGGACCGTGCCGGCAGCGGCGCGTTCGAGGTGTCGAGGTCTAGCGGTCCTGGAAGCCCGGGTAGTCCGAGACGTGCCGGCGGGGGTCGTCGTTGAGCCACCGCAGCATGTCCTCGTAGGCGGCCACCTGCGGATCCTGGGCGTCGGTCTGCGTCACAGCGGCGGGCGTCATCCGCGCCGGCGCCGCGCCGTCCGGGTCGCTGCGCTCGAAGCGCCAGCTGTGACCCAGCGACGGCACCGCTGCCTGCGGCCTGCCCCCCTGCCGTCGGACGTCGGCGTGGCTCAACCGCTCGCGCACCACCTTGACCCAGAAGAAGACCCCGAAGGCGGCAAAAAGCGGCCACTGCAACGCGTACCCGTAGCTGAGGGTGTTGCCCTGCCGCGCGTGTTGCCACTGCCACCAGCCCAGCCGCAGGAACACCACCGCGACCACACCGACGAGCACGTGGCCAACGAGCCAGCGGGGACGAAGCCAGGGCGACACGCCCCGACGATAGCCGCTCGGGAAGCCAGGCATGTTGTCCGCCCTCTCTCTGCGTGACGTACGGTAGCGGCGTGAAGGTGTTCCCCGTTGCGCTCGACTCCGGCGAGACCGCCAGCCTCCGCTCCGACGACACCACGGTGTGGATCACCCCCGCCGCCACCCGCTGGCGGAGGCTGCTGCACTGGTCCGCCGGAGCGGTGATGCTCGGCCTCGGCCTCGCTGCCATCTCCATCGGTGTCGGCCACGCGATCGGCCCGGCCGTCGGCCTGTGGGCCACCGCCGCGACAGTCGGCCTGATCATCGCCGGCGGCATCGGTGCAGCCGTCGCCGCAGTGCTGCTCTGGCGCGCCGAGCGCCACCCCGGCTCCGCCATCCACGTACGGGACATCAGCGCGGCCCGCAGTGAGCAGGCCAACGGCGGCATCACCGTCACGATCGAACACGTCAACGGGGTGACCCACCGGTTCACGGGCACCGGCATGACCGGCGCCCGCACCGCCCAGCTGTTCGCCCGGCTGCTCTCGGCCGCCGCCGCGCCGCACGACGAGGAGAGCTCCGCGCCGCACGCAGGTGCGACAACCGCCGCGGGCCGCGGCGCAAACCCCGTCAAGTAGCGGCTGACCACGGCTCAGGCCCCCGCGTAGGAGTGCAGACCAGAGATCACCAGGTTCACCGCGAACAGGTTGAACATCATCGTCGCCCAGCCCACCACCGCCACCCACGCCGCGGTGGTGGCCCGCACACTCGCGGTCGCGTTCGCGTGCAGGTAGGCCGCATACACCACCCAGGAGATGAACGCCCACGTCTCCTTCGGGTCCCAGCCCCAGAAGCGGCCCCACGCCGCCTCCGCCCACACCGCTCCGGCCATCACCGCGAAGGTCCACACCAGGAAGCCCGCCCCGTGCATCCGGAACGACAGCCGCCGCCACACCGCCATCGCGGGCAGCCGCGCCGCCAAGGTGTCACGCAGATCCCCCGATCTCGGCGTGCCCCGTCGCTCATAACGCGCCCGTAGCAGCAGGGCCACGGCAGCGACGAACCCGATCAGGAACAACCCGGACGCGATTGCGGCGGCGCTGACGTGCACCGCCAGCCACACCGACTGCAACGCCGGTACCAGCGGACCCGCCGGCGTGTACACGTGCAGGCCCGCCGCGGCGAGCAGCACCAACGCGCACACCGCGACGTACAGGCCCAGTGGCCGCAACGCGGGGCGCCGGACCGCCAGGACCAGCCAGGCGAGCACCCCGACCAGGGTCACCGCCACGATGAACTCGTACATGTTTCCCCACGGCACGCGCCCCGCCGCGGCCGCCCGGGCGACCAGGCTGCCGGCCTGCGCCGCCGCGGCCGCCCCGACCGCGCCCAGGCCGACGACGCGCCCGATGGCAACCCGGCGCGACACGGCAGCCATCGTCGGGACGGCAGCCGCAGGCACCGTCGCAGGAACCGGTACGGCAACCCGCCGCGGTGCCACCTGGGCCGCGGCAAAGGCGATCACGGCCGTGAGGTGGCCGAGGAGAGCAAGAGTGAACAGATTGTCAGATAGAGCAGCCATCGACTCTCCACGAATGAGTCAACCCGCTACCGCACGCCCCGATCAGGAGGCGGCGGGCGGGCCGGAGATCAGAGCGATTCCAGCCGGGACGGATAGCCGGACGCGGCGAGCGCCGCGGTCAGCACGGGAGCGGTGACGACGACCGGGTCGGCGTCCACCACCGCGCGGCCCGCTGCTGCGGACACGTGCGCCCGATGCACCCCCGGCAGATCTTCCAAAATTCGCCGTACTGCGCTCTCCGCACGGTCGCAGCACAACCCGCGCACGGCCAGCATGTAAGTGACGGTGTCGTTCACGGCATCCTCAGACCCGACGAAGGGACAGCCGAGCTTGCTGGCCGACTGGCCAGGACCACGTTTGGCAGACTCGGCAGGAACGAAGGCCCGCGACGGCTACTCAGCCGGCCACGTATCAGGACGCGTGGACCGCCACGGGCTCACAACCGCAAACCGGTTCTACACCCGCGACACGCACAACAGTGACAGCAGCCGGACCGTCACAGGCCGGCTCACCGGCCGGTGACGCAGCCCCCGGCCAACAGGTAGCCGGCGGACCCAGCGCTGGAATGCCCCCAGTACGACAGCGCCGCCGATCACCAGCAACAGCAGGCAGGCCGTCACGGCCACGCTCCCGCCATCTGCCGGCGCATGATGCCCGTCAGTCGCCTCCGGATCGGCGGAGGCGAGGGCATCAGCGAGGCTGTTCAGGGCCGCAGACGCGTCGTAGGAAGCGAGGGAGGTCGTGGAACTGGCAGCCGCCGAAGGTGTCGCAGTGTCCAGACCCCTAGCGCACTGCAGCGCGTGCAGGACCAGAACCGCAGCGACGACGACCGCCACCGCGACAGCGCGGTAGCCGCGCATCGCACCAGCCGGACCGTCCCACGTCACCAGCGCAGACTACGACACTCCACGGCCGCAGCCGTCGTGCGGGTGCGGGTTCCCGTCCTGCCCCGGATGCTTATCTCAAGGTCGGCGAACCACTGCGTCACCACGTCGCGTTCGAAAGTCCCGTGGGCCACTCGTCGGCGCGGCCTGCATCGGGCGGTCGTAGCTGGACCGCCTTGTTCGGGCGGCTACCACCGGCTCCGGCCCGACAGCCCTTCATCCAGCGCAGCGGACTTTTTGTCCGACTCGACCATGAAGATCCTTCGTAGAAATGTTGGCGTGTCGGACCACCAGAGTGACGATCCCGCGGATCCCATGACCCGATGGCTCAACAGCCAGCCGCACGCCGGCGCGCAGCCGCGCGTCCGGCGGCAGGGTGGTCTGCGGTTTGCGTTCTACGGCCGGATGTCGACCATCGAGCATCAAGACCGGGTGACGTCCCGGCACTGGCAGCGGGACTGCGCCAGCGAACTCGTCGCCGGTCACGGGCTGATCGTCGCCGAGTACTTCGATGCCGGCTGCTCGCGCCGCCGCGGCTGGCGGCAGCGTCCGCAGGCCGCCGCGCTGCTGGCCGCGCTCCCCGATCCGCACCGTGGGTTCGACGCGATCGTGGTCGGCGAATACGAACGAGCATTCTCCGCCAACCAGCTGCAGCACCTGGCACCCCTGCTCGAACAGCACGGTGTGCAGTTGTGGCCAGCCACGACGGGACTGCCCGCCGCTACCTGTTCACCGGCCTGCTGCGCTGCGCACCATGCGGCCGAAGACTGGAATCCCACTGGATCAACCAGCGTCCGGGCTACCGATGCCGCCAAGGCCACACCAGCACCCAACAGCCCACCAACGGCCGACGCAAGATGCTCTACCTCAGGGAAGACCACATCATCGCGCGACTGATGGGACATCCCGGCCTCGCCAGCGACGCCCAGAACCCGCATGACCTGGCCGCGCTCCTGCACAGAAACAAGATCAGCATCATCTGCGATCAGGAACGATGTACACCGACCACAGGAGCCTCAGGCAAGTGAGCCCGTTCAACCCATGATCAATATGTGGAGATGTTGTGTCCGAGGGATTCGGACACAAAGTCACGGCACCCATGCTCAGCATGGGTGCTCATGCCGTAATCCTATAGCAGCGAGCGGCACTATGGAGTTTCCCGTGTCGGCGTCATGCCGTTATCGGTGACGCACCAAAGTCCACAGAGGGGCTGGTTCGGATTTCGCGCCGGCGGCCCCGGCCTGGCCAACCCACCCGGCATGCTGGACCTGTACGTGTTCGCCCCTGCCCGCCGCGTCGGGCGGCACCTAACCTGACCGCACAAGATGATCGGCTGAGCCATACCAGAGGGCGCACGACGTGCCGTCCTGCCTGCTACTGGGCGCGAACCGAAAGGCGACGGGCACCGGCTCGAACGAGCCGGTGCCCGAGGGCCGGAGATGGGATCAGGCGGAGTAGCCGCGGGTGGCCATCCAGTTCGCCAGGTCGATGGTGGTCATCCAGTAGGCGGCCATGTTCGGGTCGGCGGAGTCGGCGATCCGCACCGTCCGGCCGTCGTCCTTATATCCGACCACGGCGATGTAGTGGCCGCCGGGGAAGGAGTGCCAGCCGCCGTCTGTATCGGTCGCGGAGCCGACGGTGTTGGCGACCACGGCACGGCCGTCGGTGATGGCGGTGACCACGTCGGCCTGGAGCTGGTCGATCTGCGCCGGCGTCGCGGCCTGGCCCGGGATCATGTGCGTCCGGTACGGGTTGCCCTTGACCATCTGGTTGAGCCCGCGAGTGGTGTCCTCCGCCGAGTTGGTGCCGTTCTCGCCAGCGTTCAGCGGGGCGACCATCGCGTCCTGGGTGGTCTCGACGCCGCTCGCGCTGAGCGCGTTGCGCACAGCGGCCGGGCCGCAGTTCCAGTAGGCAGTCTGCGCCTCGTAGGTGTGGTCGAGGACCTTGGTCGACGGAGGCTTCGGCCTCGCCTTCTTGGTCACGTCCGGGTCGGTCGTGGCCCTGTCCTTCGCTGACGGCGACGGCTCGGCGGCGACGCGAGCCTCGCCGCGGGTGGCGACATCACCGAGCCGCGGAGCCAGCCCGGCGGCGGTGTTCCCCTGGCGGACGGGCGCGTTGTGATCGGTGGCGGCCAGCGCCGTGCCGACGCCGCTGGCGAGCACGAGCGCCGCGGCGGAGCCGGCGATGATCTTGTACGGGCGCTCGGTCACAAGACGCCGCAGCTGACGCTTCATGTGGTGCTTCATGTGTTCCTCCACGGGCTGGAGCGGCACAGGCCGGCCCGACGCGCGGAGGAACTCACGCACGTTGTGACTGGGCGGGGTGCCGCGGGGATGGGGAGCGCCCGGTGGGCCGGGCTGGGGGGCAGTTGCCGGGACTCACAGTCAGGCGAGTGTCGGCACCGCGATGCCGTGGAGGCGTGGGGAGTATCGGGAGGTGTTTCGCACGAGGCTGGCACTCCTTCCGTGGCCGCCTACCGGGTTAGCTGACGGATTCGGGCGGGAAGTACGCCCTACCGCGGGCCGTGGCTCGCGGATTCACCCCGGTGTTGCCTGGGTCCCCGGTTCATGAGATCACGATTAGGCGGGTCGGAGCGGCGTCGCCACTTGCGATCGGAAACCGCACCGGACGCGCCGACATTACCGGTGGGTACGTCGTATGCCAAGGGCTCCCACCTGCATAAGCCTCGAACATCGCTACTCTGATCGGAACCTCCAGTTACTCATGCCACTCAATGGGACGAGCAGTTATAGCGGAACCCTCGGGACGTAACCGGACATCGGAATGCTGTTGGCGCTCAATTGCTTGGCCGATCGCCGCATACTCACCCGAATGGCCGTTTCCTGGGCGGCCGTACGTAGCCCCACACCAATTTCAGTCACAATTCAGCAAACCCGGGCCGGCAGCAGCGGCGGTAGTGGTGGTACGGGCCGAGGCCGCGCGCAGACACAAGTCAGTGCGAGCTCCCCGTTACCGCACAGGCGTTCATGGAGATGAAGTTGGCGGCGCTCGTGACACCCGGCAGTCAGCCCGCGCAGACCGCGGGTAGCTCGACGTTCGAATGTCGACGTGGCTTCGACGAAAATCAACCCAATCCCGGCGGGCGGCGTAAGGCCGGATCGCCGCCCTGCCGACGGTTGGGCGCGCGCCGCGCGAAGCAAGTGGGAACCGCGTACGAGAGCATGATCGTCGCGCTGATCGCGGTGGCCCGCTTCAAAATCCGTCACCGCGGGGCCACAGAGCGACCCGACCACGGCCGACCGGGACCGCGGCAATGCCTCGCACCACTCCCGGCGCAGTCCGTCGCCGTTGCGAGTCGGCGATGCCACCATGCTGGCGCTCTCCCCCAACCTGACTTTCTGGATCGTCGAAGCTGACCCGCCCCTACTAAGGGCGGGTAGTAGTTGACCTAGGATGGCGACCGCACCACGTGGGAGCGATGTGTGGGCACCGGCCCGCGCCTCCTTGGCGGAAGGATCAACAGTGCCTTTCCAGCGGCGTCGCCGGGCGGCCTGACCTTGCTTGCTGCATCGCCGGGTCTCGCATGTCCTCAGTCGCCAGCACGTCGCGCCGCGCGCTGGGCAATTCGGGTGTGGCTGGCGCTGTTTCCCGCCCTCATCGTGGCCCTCGGGTTCGCTTCCCCTGCGGCCGCACATTTCAAGCTGCTCCGGGCCGTTCCGGCCGACGGCGCGCGGATCGACGGCGCCGTCCAGGAGATCCGGCTGACGCTCAGCGCCGCCGGCACGCCCACAGGAGCGGGATTCAAGCTTTCCGACGGCAACGGCATCGGCCTACCGGCCGCCAGCCACACGCCCGACGGAGGCCGAACGTGGCTGGTCCACCCGACCGCTCGCCTGACCACCGGCACGTTCAAGCTGCGATGGAGCGTCGCGGCCCCGGACGCCCACCCCCTGACGGGTGTCATCACGTTTACGGTGGCCTCGCCTCCCCCGACGCCCGGAACGGCCGCTAAACCCCAGGCAACAGCCAGCCCGCACGGACATGCCGGCCATGGTGGGCCAGGTGTGCCCCCGGCTTCGCCGTCGGCACACGCGGGAGGACACGCTGTTGGCCACACCGCCGACGCGGAACAGGCGCCGGTGCGGTTTGTCGGCGCCGTCGGGCGTTGGCTTTCCTACGGGGCGATCCTGCTCGGTGTCGGTGGTCTTGTCTTCGCGTTGACCACACTGGTCGGCACACGCAGTGACATCCGGGTGGTGCAGATCTGGGTGCGGACGGCGGGGCTGGCGGTGGCGGCTGGAGCGGCCTTTGAGCTGGTTGCACTCGCGGCGGTCTTCAGCGAGCAGGGCACCTTCGCCTCGGCGGCCAGCGCCTCGTCGGTGACCGCCCTCAGCCAGACACCGGTGGCCGCCGGCCTGGTCCTGCGACTCACCGGTGCGGCCGGTCTGCTCGTGTCCGGTTCACTCGAAGCGGCGCTGATTCGGGGCCGGCACGCGGTCGGGCGTCACTCCGTTCCGACCGTCGCAGCGATACCCACCGACTCCCGGAACCTGGTGACGGCTGCCGCCGTCAGCGCGGCCGGCGACGGCGTTCAGCGGGTGCGAGCGCGACCGGTGCGGCCTGTGCTCATGGCGGTCACCGTGGCACTGCTGCTGGGTTCCTTTCTGGTCGATGGGCACACCGTCACCGCGGAACCTCGGGCCGTCGTCGTGGCGGCCGATTTCGCCCACACCATTGCCGCCGCGGTGTGGGTCGGCGGAGTTCTTCTCCTGGCTGCCCTGTTGCTGAGCCGCGCCCGCCTCGGCGTACCGACGGGTGCCGCCGAAATGGCGGTGCGATTCTCCATACCGGCCACCGCCGCGGTAGCGCTCACGGGTGTCGCTGGCGTCGCGTTGACCCTGCTGATCCTGGAACGGCCGGGCCATCTCGTGACCACCGACTGGGGGCGGGTGCTTCTCGTCAAGGTCGCCCTGGTGGCGGCTGTTGCCCTCGTCGGGCTGTACAACAGCCGGCGCGTCGTGCCCAGGCTGGATGACCGCGCGATGGACGCCACTTATCAGCTACGCCGCACTGTCCTGGTCGAGGCGTTGCTGATGGTCGCCGTCGTGCTGGTCACCGCGATCCTCGTCAACGCCGAGACGTAGTCGGCAGCAGCGCGTGACAGGAGTCGAGGGCACCTCACCGCCAGGGCCGCCTCGCGTGGGTCGGGCGCTGATCGTATGAATGCGCCGGTGGATCAGTCGGGATCAGACTCATCCACCGGCGTCAGACAGGCGGTTGATGGATTCGGTCAGGCCGCGGGTACTGTCTCGGCCTCGTTAACAGGCTGTCGCTTGGCCGCGCGGAGGGTGAGACCGGCGGTGAGGGCGCCTGCGGCGGCGATGATCCCGGCGCCGACGAAGGCGGCGGAGTATCCGTCGGTGAGGGCGGGCAGATCGCCGAGCCGGTCGGCGCCGGCGGCGGAGGCGACCGCGGTCATCGCGGCCAGGCCGAGCGCGGAGCCGACCTGGTAGCCGGTGTTGACGATGCCGGAGGCGAGTCCGCCCTCCTCGGGGCGGGCGCTGGAGATCGCCGTACCGAGCGACGGGATGAACGCCAGCGACATACCCAGCGCCGCGACCAGCGAGGCCGGCAGCACGTCAACGGTGAAGCTGCCGTCGGGGCGGACCAACGCGAGCCAGCCGAGTCCGACGGCGAGGACCGCGAGGCCGGTGACCACCATGGGCTTCGGGCCGAAGCGGGCGATGGCGCGCGGGGCGAGCGCGATCATGCCGATCATGATGAGGATGGTCATCGGCAGCAGTGCCGCGCCGCTGGGGAAGGCGCTGTAGCCGAGGACCTGCTGCAGGTAGAGGTTGAGGAAGAACCACATCGGGATCCACGCCGCACCGAGCAGAAGTTGGGCGACGTTGGCGGCGGCGAGGTTCGGCGCCCGGAAGATCGACAGCCGCATCAGCGGCTCCCGGCGGGCCGCCTGGATGGCGACGAACGCCGCGAGGGCGACCACGGCTCCGGCGAGCACCAGCCAGGTCTGCCCAGAGGCCCAGCCCACCTCGGGGGCGCGGACGATGCCGTACACCGCGGCGCCGAGACCGATGGTGACCGTGAGGGCGCCGAGCACGTCCAGCGAACCGCGGCGGGTACCGCCGGCGGGCATCAGGGCCGGGGTGGCCAGCAGCGCGAGCGCGGCGATGGGAATGTTGATGTAGAAGACCCACGGCCAGCTGAGGTATTCGGTGATGACGCCGCCGAGGAAGACGCCCGCGGTGCCACCGGCGGGTGCCGCCGCGCCGTAGAGGGCGAGGGCCCGGGTGAGTTCCCTGGGTTCGGCGCCGAAGAGCATCATCAGCAGCGTCAGCGCCGACGGGGCGATCAGCGCCGCACCGGCTCCCTGTACGGCGCGGGCGGCCAGTTCGACCGTGACGCTGCCGGCCAGGCCCGCGGCGGCGGAGCCGATGAGCAGGACACCCCAGCCGGCGGCGAACATCCGCTTGGCGCCGAACAGGTCGGACAGCCGGCCGCCGAGCAGGAGCAGGCCGCCGAACGCGACGACGTAGGCGTTGAAGACCCAGGACAGGCTCTCCGGTGAGAAACCCAGATCCGCCTGTATGCGTGGTAGCGCGACGCCGATGATCGAGGTGTCCATGATGACCATGAACTGGGCGAGGGCGATGAGTCCGAGGGCCCACCAGCGCTTCGATCCGGATGACATCGTGATCACTCCTTTTCTTACCCCTAGGGGGTATGGGTAGCGGCAATTTTGTACCCCCCACCGGTACCTGTCGTCAAGTGATCCGGATGACATGCCAGGGTAAGCACACGGATCGGTCGAGGTCTTGAGGGGCATACCGGGGAGGGGTATATTCAAACGCCTGCGGGCCGGCGCACAGCCGACCGTCGACGGACGGGCCTTGCGCACCGTCACGCCATCGTCTGCGACACCGAGGAGATCCCATGTGCGGCAATGAAGCCAGCTGCGGCTGCGGCACCATCACGATCGACAGCGCCCCGGCGGCCCAGGGCACCGGCAGCGGCGCCCGGAGCACCTACCAGGTGTCCGGCATGACCTGCGGCGGCTGCGCCAAGAAGGTGACCGGGCACGTCTCCGAGATCGCCGGCGTGACCGACGTCCAGGCCGACGTGGCCGCGGGCACCATCACCGTTCTCAGCGAGAACCCGTTGGACACCGCCGAGGTCCGCGCGGTCGTGCAGCGGGCCGGCTACCAGCTCGTGGACTGACCCGCGGGGCATCTCGCATCCCTGGGGCACCGGTTGGCGCCCAGGGATGCCGCCTTGCCATCCGTCCCGGCGACGAGGAGACCGAGTTGACCGTCAACGATCGTTCCCGCCCCGATGAGCTCGTCGTGTACGGCACCGGCTGGTGTCCCGACGTGCGACGCAGCCGCGCCCTGCTCGACGCCGCCCGCATCCCGTACGTGTACGTCGACGTCGATGAGGACCAGGCTGCGGCGGACCTGATCCGTGGCCTGCAGCAGGGGCAACGTCGCATTCCCACCCTGGTGTGGCCGGACGGCAAATTCCTGGTCGAGCCCACCGACGACCAACTGCGTGCCCACCTGACCAGCAGCGGCCATGAAACCGGTGGCCTCGCCGGCTGACGCTTCCATCCCACGCGTCAGAGTGCGCGGCGGCCGTCTAGAGACAGGTGAGGACCGCGGCGAGCATGCCGATGCCCACGGGCGCCCCGAGGGCGGCCGCAGCGAACGCGGTCCGGGTCGCAAGATTGCGGCCGTGCGGGGTACGCGACTGAAGCCGCTGCAACCGGACTCCCACTTCTCCCCCGGCCATCGACAGGGCGGACGGCGGATGGGGCGCACCAGCGAAGCTCAAGAGCGCATTGCGCACGGCCGCATGGCCGCACTCCCGGACGGCCGCAGCGTCCGCACGCAGCTCGACTAGCAGACGGACGGCGGCGGGTGCTTCCCGCGTCAGCGGCAGCCAGGGAACGGCCGATGCAAGCCCTTCCACGGCGGATACCAGCAGGTGGTGGCGCTCGCGCAGATGGGCGCGCTCGTGGCTCAGCACCGCGGCGAGCTGATCCGCCGGCAGATCTCGGGTACAGCTGGCGAGCACAGTCAACCCGCCGGCCCCGCCGAGGCTGTACGCCAACGGGGTGGGGTGTGGGATCCACAGCACCGCCCCGTCACCGGGCTCGGCCGCGCCGCCGGAGAGAGCCAGCAGATCCCCGTGCACGCGCCGGGCGCGACCGGCCGTCCGGGCGCGGCGGACGCAGGACGCGGCGAACTTCGTGAATGCCGCGACCATGGCCAGAGCGCCCGCCCCGCCGAGGACCTCGCCGAGGGCCGGGGGACGGCTGGGCCGCGCCCAGTGCCAACACAGTCGGGCGAGGTCATGCAGTGCCCACTCGTGGGCAGCGCCCGGGGCGAGCAACACGGCGACGGCGACGCCGAAGGTGGCCGTCACGGCGACGAGCAGCCCGAGCCAGCCGAGCAGCACGGCGACCGGGTCAGCAACGTGGCGGAAGCAGAATCGCAACGCGACGGGCCCCCACCAGGCGGCGGCCACGACACCGGCGACCAGTGCCAGCGCGACGCTCACGCCCCGGGCTCCCGCTCGTGGAGCACCTGCTTGATGATGTGCAGTTCCCGATCCGAGGCCGACCTGGCGAAATGCAGAAGCACCAGGTCGGGGTCCGTGCTGGTCTCGAGCACCTGACGCAGCGTGCGAGCGGCGATTTCCTCCCGGCTGCCGGCTGGGCGATAACGGTAGGCCTTGCCATCCTTCGCACGCGCCGCCCAACCCTTGCGGTGCAGGTTGTCGAGCACGGTGAGAACCGTCGTGTAGGCCAGAGCGCGGTCGGTGGTCAGTGCGTCGAGGACCTCTCTGACCAGCAGAGGTTGGCCGGCCCGCCACAGGACGTCCATGACCGCCGCCTCGAGTCTGCCCAGCTCTGCCACGTGCGCTCCCTTCGTGCCCGCAAGGGTACGCGGGGCGACCCGCCAGGCCAGCAAGGCGCACCGGGACCGTGAGGGCTGGCGAGCACAGAGGCCCGATACCTCAGGAGCGCGCGGCCCGGCCAGAACGACCTCGACGATGGTCCATATTTGCAGACGGCGGAAAGGTTGCGTTCCGCAAGGTTCCACCCCCGCCAGGGCAGGCGTATGAAGTGACCCGAGTCGATGCCGTACCCACCCTCCACGGCACTCCCAGAGGAGCTGGAATGCGCAATAAACTGCTGGCCGCCGCCGGTGCCGCCGCCCTCGCCCTGCTGGCCTTCCCGTCGCCCGCCCAGGCCAACCACAGCTGGGGCGGCTACCACTGGGCTCGCACCGCCAACCCGTTCAGCCTGAAGCTCGGTGACAACGTCAGCTCGCAGTGGGACTCGGCGCTGTCCGGCGCCTCCGCCGACTGGAGCAAGTCCACCGTCCTGGAACGACCGTCGTGGCCGGCTCGGTCAGCCCGAAGACCTGCAAGGCCACCGCCGGTCGGGTCGAGGTGTGCAACTCCACCTACGGCAACAACGGCTGGCTCGGCATCGCCTCGATCTCGGTCACCGGCGGCACCCACATCACCCAGGGCACCGTGAAGCTGAACGACACCTACTTCAACACCGCCCAGTACAACACCCCGGCGTGGCGCAACCTCGTCACCTGCCAGGAGGTCGGCCACACCTTCGGCCTCGACCACCAGGACGAGAACTTCAACAACGCCAACCTCGGCACCTGCATGGACTACACCAACGACCCGAGCACCAACCAGCACCCCAACCAGCACGACTACGACGAACTGGTCACCATCTACTCGCACGTCGACTCGACCAGCACGGTCGGCTCCGCGCCGGCAGGCGCCTCGGTCGGCAACTCCCCGGAGTGCTGGGGCACGCTGGTCAGCGGCTCCCGCGCCGACCGGCACTCCACCTACGTCCGGCACTTCGCCGACGGCACCATGGTCGTCACCCACGTGATCTGGGCCTGATCGTCGGATCGACCGCGGTGGAGGGGTCCGTCGCCGGATCGCCGAGCCGCACAGTGGCCCCTCGCCAGAACGGCGAGGGGCCCACGGTGCTGGTCAGGCCGAGTAGCCGCGCGAGGCGGACCAGTTCGCCAGGTCCGCAGCCGAGATCCAGTAGGTGCCATCACCGACAGGCTGCCAGGGATCGGCGATCTTGAGACGGCCCCCGTCGCTGTCGTAGCCGACCACGGTGAGGTAGTGCCCCACGGGGAAGGATCGGGTGACGCCTTCGGCACCCACGGCGGCACCGATGACGTTGACCACCGGGATGCGCTGCTCGTCGATGGCCTTGGTGAGGTCGGCCCTGAGCCGGTGCACCTCGTCGGCGCTGGCCGATTCGTTGGGAATCTCCACGGTCTTGTACTCCCGCTCGCCCAGGCTGTCGTTGAGCACTCGGGTGATCTCGAAGGCCGAGGCGGTGCCGGCGAAGGTGGTGCCAAGTTCACTCGCCAGCTTGTCCTGGTCTTCGATCTTTCCTTGCGCGCTCAGCGCGATCCGCGTGGAGGCAGGACCGCAGTAGTAGATGTTGGGCTGCGCCTGGAACGTGTAGTCGTTCACCTGTTTGCCGGAAGCTGCTCTGGCTGTCGCCTCGGCAGCAGCCGGGTTGGCAAAGGCAGCTGTCGCCGGACCTGCGGCGACGATGCCGGCAAGAGCCACTCCCGCCGCGGCCACGCATTTCCTCACCACGGCGGAGTTGTGGGTGTTGCTGACCGAAAACCGTCGGGCAGGGTTGTTCATGTATCGCCTCTCCTCGGGGAGCCGCAGCGATCACGCGGACCACTCGCCGCTCTTCTCGGTTCGGCACGCGCCTGCGAGCCGGGATACGCACACCCCGGAGCGTCCGGCTCCGGCCTGCGGTTAAGGACCAACTGGCGGCCCGGTTCCCGCATTCCGCAGGTGAGGCCCCGGCCACAGGATTCAGGGCGGTCAGCCGGAAAAGGGACCGGCCGGACTCGAACCAGAGTTCGAGCCCGGCCGGACAGGTACGCGCCTACAGGCGGTCGAGGATCTTCTGGAGGGTCCGCACCTCCGCCGCCTGGTCTGCGGCGATCTTGGCGGCGAGAGCCTTGGCGTCCGGGTTGCTGCCGTTGGCCTGTTCGGTCTTGGCCATCTCGATGGCGCCGTTGTGGTGGGCGATCATCATTTGGGCGAACTTCTTGTCGAAGTCAGTGCCCTTGGCGGCCGTGAGGTCAGCCATCTCCTGGTCGGACATCATGCCCGGCATGTCCGAATTCATCCCCGGCATGTCATGCCCGGGCGAGGCCGACATCCCCGGCATGTTGTGGCCGCTGGGCGGAGACGTGGGCTTCCCCCACGCCGTCAGCCAGCCCTTCATGGTGGTGATCTCGGGATCCTGGGCGGCCTTGATCTTGGCGGCCAGATCCTTCAGCTCCGGGTCCTTCGCGCGGCTCGGAGCGAGGCCGGCCATCTCAACGGCCTGCTGGTGGTGCGGAATCATCATCTGGGCAAACATGACGTCTGCGTCGTTAAACGTGCCGTTCGCTGCGGACGAGGCGCCGGTCGACAGGCTGCTGTTGGAATGGTCCATGCCGGCCATGTCGTCGCCCCCGCCGCAGGCGGCAGTGACGAGCAGAGCGGACAGGGCGACACCGGCAAGGGCAGTCCGGCGCAGGATGGTTCGCTTCATCGAGTGAATGGTCCTTGTCGCTAGTGGTTGGCAGACGGTCCTGTGATGGGGGCTTGGCGGCGCGCGAGGGTCTATGTCCGCAGGACCGACACCGCGGTCATCCGCAGTCCGAGGGGAGGTCGGGGCGGAGGGCCACATCCTCGACCCCACGTCCACTGCCTGGCGCGTGCGGATACGGGCAGTTCTCGTCGGCACCGCCGGAGCATCGACAGGGAGGCGAGAACGACCGCCGCGCCGAGCACCGCCAGACATACGGCGAATGCGTCAACGCCGCGACCGTGGCCGTCCGAGCCGCTGAGGCTCTGCTCGCCTGCCGGCACCACGGGTGTGTGCCGCAGGTCCGCCATCGCGCTTTCGACGCCGGAGCCCCTGAGGCTGGGATGGTGGCCGACGGTGTGCATGCCGAGAACACCGAAGGCCAGTGCGACGAGCAGCATCAGCCACAGGGCCGCGCGCTGCTCCGGCCCGCCCGACGCGCCCGCCTTCGCGCTTTTCATGCTGTACCAGGATAGTCGGTGCAAATCCGCCTGCCAGAGATCGAGGTCTGAAGCCGCCGCATCAAGGGGTCAGGTTCGGGATGTCGAACCAGCTGAACGGTGGCCACGGCAGGTTGCGCAACACGGTGCTGTAGAGCAGGAAGGCGGCACCATAGATCCAGTAGACGCGTGGCGACAACCGCAGCGCAGGCAACTCCCGCCCGAACCAGGCGACGCCGGCCCAGCGAATGCCCGCGTAGAGAAGGAAGGGAACGGCGATCAGAGCGGCCAGATGGTGGCGGGCCGCTTCGAGGAGGTCGCCGTGCAGCAGGTAGTAGAACATTCGGGTGCCGCCGCAACCCGGACCGTTGATGCCGGTCATCGCGTGCCAGAGGCAGGGGCCGGTGGGGTCGGCGACCCGGTCGGTCGGATCGAAGCGAAGGACGAACGCCGCCGCCGCGCCGATGGCGCCGGCCAGTGCCAGAGTCGCCGCGCGCTGCGTCGCGCGATGGGGGTAACCCGCCACCTGTCGCATCGCCACCTCCTCGTGTGTCACGAGAGCACACGTGCCGAGATGGGCAGGAACGAGCGATCCCGACACGCGTCTACTAATCACGCATAGTAGATGGCACGCATGGGCACCCTGCCGAGGGGACCCACACCACGAAGACCAGGATGCCGGGCAGGCGCGCGGAACCACCCGGGACACTCCCGTCGCCCTCACCGTGCGCGGTGGCAGCCGCTGCAGACGGGCCCGGCGTAACGGCGGTACCCCTCCCCCACCGCCCCTAAGCTGGGGCAGTACGAACCCTCGCACCACCACCCCGTGCGCACGGAGGTGACCTGTGACCGGCGGTGAGGAATCCGCAGCCGACCGGCCGCCGGGGACGGCCGTGCTGACGGCCCGGGGCCTGCGCAAGTCCTACCGTCGGGGACCGTTCCGGCGGCGTTGCCCGTGCTGCGTGGGGTGGATCTCGACCTGGGGCCAGGTCAGGTGGTCGGGGTGATCGGTGAGAACGGCTCGGGCAAGAGCACCCTGATGAAGATTCTGGTCGGCGCGCTACGCGCAGACGCGGGGACCGTGTCGCACCGCGGACGGATCGGCTACTGCCCGCAGAGCCCGCAGCTGTATCCGCGGCTGACCTGCGACGAGCACTTCGACCTGTTCGGCCACGCCTATGGCATGGCCGAGGAGGAGACGGAGCGGTCCCGGCAGTCGTTGTATGACCAACTGGGCTTCCCCCGGTACGCCCGCACCCGCGCCGAGCGGCTCTCCGGCGGAACCCTCGCCAAGCTCAACCTGGCACTGGCCCTGCTGCCGGACCCGGAACTGATGCTGCTCGACGAGCCCTACGCGAGCTTCGACTGGGACACGTACCAGAAGTTCTGGGACCTGGTCGGCGAGCGCCGGCGGGCCGGCCGCAGCGCACTGGTCATCAGCCACTTCGTGGTGGACGAGGAGCGCTTCGACCGGATCGTGGCCATCACGGACGGCCGGGTGGCATCCCGGTGACCGTCCTGGCGTTCGTGCGGCGGTTCCTGGCCGACTACGCCCGCAACCGGGTGAACCTGCTGCTGCTGGTCGTCGTACCCGTGGTCTTCGTGGCGGTGGTGGCGGGCACCCTGGCCGATGCCGCGCGGATTCTCGGCGGCCGCGGCGGCGCGGCGGTCGAGAACGCCACCGCCGCGTGGTCGGCGGCGTTCCTCGCCGGCATCGGCATGTACTTCCAGAGCGCCGCCACCCGCGACACTGACCAACGGGTGGTGCTGGCCGGGCTGCGGCCGGCACGCATGGTCGCGGCCCGGCTTCTCACCGGGCTGGCGCTGGCCGTGCTGGTCAGCGCGATCGCGTTGGTCACACTCGCGCTCCGGACCGGTATCGACCGCCCGGGGCACGTGGTGGTCGGCACACTCATGGCGGCGGTCATCTACGTCGCCATCGGCACGGCCGTGGGAACGCTAGTGAGCAACCCGGTCAACGGCTCGGTGGTGGTGCTGTTGATCTGGATCCTGGACGTCTTTCTCGGCCCGGCGATGGGGGCCCAGGAGCGGGTGGGCACCCGGATACTGCCGACGCATTTCGTCACCTCGTGGATGGTGGATCTCCCGTCGGGGCACGCCGGCCGGCTCGGCGACGTCGGCTGGGCCCTGGTGTGGACCGTCGCGGCGGTCGCGGTCGCCTGGACCCTCGCGGTGCGGCGTACCCGCCGCGCCGGGCAGCCCCGTCGCCGGCAGCGGCCGGGCGGGTGGCGGGCCCAGCTTGCGGGCGCCGGCCGGGCGGCGTGGCGCGACGCCCGCCGCAATCCGGCCCTGTGGGCGCTCTACGTCGCGGTGCCGGTGATCTTCATCCTGCTGGCGGACGCGATCACTCCCGACCAGCCCATCACGGTGACGGTGCGGGAGCACGGCCGGCGGCTGGCCGGGAGTTACCCGATGCCCGAGGTGCACGGGGCGACGATGGCGCCCATCGCGGTCGCCTCGCTGGCGGCGTTGGCCGGTCTGTTCACGCTGTTGGACAGCCGCGCCGGCGACCGCCGCGCGGCCCTGGCGGGGTTGCGTCCGGCGGCGTTGCTGGCCGGCCGGCTCGGGGTGCTCGCCGCCGCGGCGTTGCTGGCCACGGTGGTGTCGCTGGCCACCACGGCGTCGGTGTTCGACGCGGTCCGCTGGCCGGTGTACGCCGCCGGGAACCTTCTGGTCGCCGGCACGTACGCGCTCGTCGGTGCGCTGCTCGCGCCGGTCTTCGGCCGGGTCGGTGGGGTGTTCATGGCGTTTCTGCTGCCCTTTCTCGACCTCGGCATCAGCCAGAGCCCGATGCTGCGCTCCCAGCCGCCGTCCTGGGCGAAGGCGCTTCCCGGCTACGGCAGCGTCAGGGTTCTCCTCGACGGCGCGCTGACCCGGGGGTTCGACGAACTCGGCGCGCTGGTGCTGGCCTCCGGGTGGATCGTGGTGCTGTCCCTGGCCGTCGCGGTCGCCTACCGGCGGTCCGTGTCGCCGCCCGGATCCCTCGTGACGGCTCTGGCCCGGCCTGCGGCGAGCCGGCCGGGCCAGAGCGGGACGTTCAACGGCGTCCGGGGGTGAGGCGGACCCGTCGGAGCAGTTGTGCGTTGAGCGCCACCACGATGGTGGAGGCGGACATCAGCACCGCGCCGACCGCCGGGCTGAGCGCCACGCCCGCCCACGCCAGCGCGCCGGCCGCGACGGGGATCGCGACCACGTTGTAGCCGGCCGCCCAGGCCAGGTTCTGCACCATCTTGCGGTAGGACGCGCGGGACAGCCGGATCACGCCGGTGACGCCGCGCGGGTCGGAGGAGGCCAGGACGACACCGGCGGATTCGATGGCCACGTCGGTGCCGGCGCCGATCGCGATGCCGACGTCGGCGCGGGCCAGGGCGGGCGCGTCGTTGACCCCGTCGCCGACCATGGCCACCGTCAGGCCCCGCGCCTGCAGGTCGGCGACCGCGCGGTCCTTGTCCGCCGGGAGCACCTCGGCGAACACCTCGTCCACACCGGGGCGGAAGCCCAGGTCGGCGGCGACCGCCTCGGCGACCGGGCGGGCGTCTCCGGTGATCATCACGATCTTCTTGACGCCCTGTTCCCGCAGCTCGGTGATCGCCTCCCGGGCTTCCGGCCGGACCTCGTCCTCCAGCGCGAACGCGCCGATCGTTTCGGGTCGGCCGTCCGCCGGCAGCCGCAGCAGATGCAGGACGGCCGCGCCGCGGGCCGACCACCGGCTGCTGGCGTCCGCCAGGTCGGCGGGCACAGTGGCATCGAGCTCCCGCAACAGCGCCGGACCGCCGACCGCGTAGGAGGTGCCGTCGACCACGGCCTGGACGCCGCGTCCGGTCAGGGAGCGGAAGTCCCGCGCCGTGGCAATCAGACCGTGCCCCTGGGCTGCCCGCACCAGGGCCCGGGCGAGCGGGTGCTCACTGTCGGCCTCCACCGCGCCGGCGACCCGCAGCACCTCGTCCTCGGTGAGCCCTGCGGTGGCGGCGGTGGCGGTAACGGTGTGGGCGCCCTTGGTCAGGGTGCCGGTCTTGTCGAACAGCACCGCGTCCACGCCACGCATGCGTTCGAGCGCCATGCGGTCCTTGACCAGGATGCCCGCCTTCGCCGACACCGCGGTCGACAGGGCGATGACCAGCGGGATGGCCAGCCCGAGGGCGTGCGGGCAGGCAATCACCAGAACCGTCACCGTACGGACCACGGCTTCGTTGACGTCGCCCAGTGCCCACCAGGTGCCGAAGGTGATCAGCGCGGCGGCGGTGGCGAGGTAGAACAGCCAGGCGGCGAACCGGTCGGCGAGCACCTGCGCGCGGCCGGCGGACGCCTGCGCCTGGGCGACGAGCCGGCTGATGCCGGCCAGGGCGGTGTCCTCGCCGACGGCGTCGACGCGGACCCGCAGGGTGGAGTCGGTGGCGACGGTGCCGGCGACCACCTTGTCGCCGACCGTACGGGGCACGGGCCGGGACTCGCCGGTGACCATGGACTCGTCGAGTTCGGCGGCCCCGTCGACGATCCGTCCGTCGGCGGGAACCCGGCCGCCGGAGCGGACCAGGACCAGGTCGCCGACGCGCAGGTCGCCGGCGGGCACCCGGTGCGGCTGCCCGGCGTCGTCGAGGCGTTCGGCGTCGTCGGGCAGCAGGGCGGCGAGGGCCGCCAGGGCGCCCTGGGCCTGCCCGATCGCCTTCATCTCCTGCCAGTGCCCGAGCAACATGATGGTGACCAGCGCGGCGAGTTCCCACCAGAAGTCGAGGCTGAACGCACCCAGGCTCGTGGCCAGCGAGGCGGCGTACGCGACGGTGATCGCCATCGCGATCAGCAGCATCATGCCGGGAGCCCGGTCGCGGACCTCCCGAACGGCGCCGGCCAGGAACGGCCAGCCGCCGTAGGCGAAGACCAGGGACCCCAGGACGGGCCCGACCCAGGTCATGCCGGGGAAGTCGAGGGTGTAGCCGAACCAGTCCATGATCATGTGGCTGGTGGCGACGATCGGCACGGTCAGCGCCAGGCTCAGCCAGAACTTGCGCCGGAACTGCTCCGGGTCGTGCCCGGCGTGCTTGTCGTGTCCGCCGCCGTGTCCCCCGTGGTGGTCGTGGTGCTGGGGCTGATCCGGCGGGCGACGCTCTGGCGTGTGATCTGCGTGCCGCTCGGCGACGTGGCCGTGAGCGGGGTGCGGGTGCTCGGGTGCCGTCGCGAGCGGGGCATGGTGGGTGTCGTGGCGTGTCATGAGGTCCACCTCCGCCTCGAACATATACCCCTAGGGGGTATAGGGCAAGGCTGCTGGTACGTGGTCTTGAGCGCTTCCTGTTACCGCTACCCGGAGGGGGTAGGACCTTCGACCGTACGGCCGGGGCCGGTAGGCGCTGCCGCCCGGCGGAACCCGGGAGCAGGCTCGGTTTGGGAGCTACGAGAAAGGAGACCGGTGATGAGGCGACATCTGCCGTTGTACGTGACCGCCTTGGTGATCCTCATCGCGGGGGCGCTGGCGATCGGCGTGCCGGCACGTTCGGTGGCGTACGGGCTGCTCGCGCTCGCCTGCCCGCTGATGATGCTGTTCATGCACGGCGGCCACGGTGACCACAGCGGTCACTCCGGTGGCAGCGAGCGCCGCGGCCCGTCGGAGACGAATTCGTCGGTCAGGTGAGCCGGCAGCGGCGACGGGTATGCCGGCGACGCCGTCAGGTCCAGGAGAACAGCAGGGTCCGACAGCGGAAAGGACGTGACCCACATGCATGATGGCAACGGTTGGTTCTGGCCGATGGGTCTGATGATGGTCGGCTGGCTGGTCCTGGCCGTGATCATCGTCGCGGCGGTCTGGCTCACGGTCGGCACCGGCCGACGCGCGACGGACCACGGCGACTCCGCCCGGCGGATCCTGGCCGAGCGCTACGCCCGTGGCGAGCTGGACGACGAGGAGTACCGCCGCAGGCTGGACGGGTTGCGCTGACGGGCCTCCCCCACGCGCTTCGTCAGCTGCCTGCGGCGGGCCCTGCGCCGGGCAGGGCGACGGTGAACATCGCGCCCCGGCCGGGGCCCTCACTGGCGGCGGTGATCCTGCCGCCGTGTTGGGTCACGATAGCGCGGGCGACGGCCAACCCGATGCCCGATCCCCCGTGCTCGCGGTCCCGGGCGGCGTCCGCCCGGTAGAAGCGTTCAAAGACGTGCGGCAGGTGCCGCGCGTCGATGCCGTCTCCCGTGTCGGTGACGCTGACGCGCACCTCGTCGGCAGCCCGGGTGGCGTGCACGCTGACGCGCCCGGTCGGTGGGGTGTGGCGCAGGGCGTTGTCGAGGAGGTTGCCCAGCACCTGCCCCATCCGTACCGGGTCGGCGTCGACCACTCCGACGTCCGGTGCCACCTGCTCGTGCAGGGTGAGGCCCTTCGCCGCGTACCGGGGCCGGGCGGCGGCCACGGCAGCGCTGACCAGCTCACCGACGGCGACCGGTCGGGGGCGCAGGTCGAGTTGGTGCTCCTCTGCGCGGGACACCGCGACGACGTCCTCGGCCAGACGGCGCAGCCGGGTGGTCTGCGCCCGCAGCACCGTCCAGGTGTCCTCGCCCTCGACCGCGATCCCGTCCTCGGCCGCGTCCACGTACGCCTCGATGGTGGCCAACGGAGTACGCAGCTCGTGGCCGAGGTCGGCCAGCAGACGGCGGCGGGTCGCCTCCGCGTCGGCCAGCCGGGCGGCCATCGTGTTGAAGGCGGCGGCGACCGTGTCGAACTCCGGACCGAGGCCGGGACCGTTGACCCGTGCCGCGTAGTCGCCCCGGCTGACGTCCGCGGCGGCGGTCGCCAACTGGGTGACCGGTCGGGCAAGGCGGCGAGCCAGGTAGGCGCTGACGGCGAGGGCGGCGAGCAGCGATACGGCGATCGCGACCCCCAGGGCGAGGGCGCTGGCCGAGGCGTACGCCTGCTCGACGTGATGAGCGGTCCCGGGGTCGACCGGACCGGTCACCCGCCTCAGATGGCTCCGGAAGATCGCCGGCCCGACCACGGCCGCCACCAGGCCGAGGGTTCCCGCGCCGACCAGCACCACGAGGGCCTGGGCGGCGAGAAGCCGGCCCGGCAGTCCCAGTTGTCGTCTCATCCCCGCCCCATCCGGTAGCCGATGCCGCGGACGGTGCGGATGAACCGGGGCCCGGCGGGATCGTCGCCGAGCTTGCGGCGCAGGTGGGCGATGTGCACATCGACGAGGTGCTCGTCGCCGACCCAGTCGGCACCCCACACCGCGTCGATGAGCTGCCGGCGGCGCAGCGCCGTGTCCGGCTGCGCGGACAACGCGGCAAGCAGGTCGAACTCCGTCCGGGTGAGTTCCACGGGCTGCTCGTCGACGTACACCTCACGGCCGGCCAGGTCGACCCGCAGCCCGCCGACCGTCCGGGTCGACTGCTCCGCGGCCGGGGCCACGGCGGCGCGGGGACGGCGCAGCATGGCGCGGATCCGGGCGACGAGTTCGCGCGGGCTGAACGGCTTGGTCAGGTAGTCGTCCGCGCCGACGCCGAGGCCGATGAGCTTGTCGACCTCCTCGCTGCGGGCGGTGAGCATGACCACGTAGCAGTCGGTGAACGTGCGGATCTGGCGGCAGACCTCGATGCCGTCCAGGCCCGGCAGGGCGAGGTCCAGCACCACCACGTCGGGCCGGTCCCGCCGGGCGGCCGCGACCGCCGACCGGCCGTCGAAGACGCAGCTCACCTCGTGACCGTCGCGCTCCAGATAGCTGGCGACGACCTTGGCCAGGCTGCGCTCGTCGTCGACCACCAGCACACGTACACCCATGGGCCAATCCTGCCCTGCCGGTCAGGCCGGGCGGACCCAGGTCACCGGCGATCGCTCATGAAGATTCACTGAAGAAAGCCGTGCGACGTGGCCGTCGGCCCGCGGCGAAGGTCAGGCTGCAGACAGGGTTCCTCGCAGCCGAAGGAGCAGCCATGTCCCCCACCCTCACCCGCCGACGACTGCTGGCCGGAATCGCCGGCACGGTCGGTATCGCCGGCACGGCCGGCGCCGCCGCCTGGGCCGGCGGGCTGTTCGACCCCCGTCTCGTGGCTCCGGGCGGGGACCTGGTGGCCCGGACCGAGGCAGCGCGACGGCGGGCCGGCGCCCGCACCGTGTCCGCGAGGCTCAACCCGCGCCCGGTCACCCTCGACCTCGGCGGCCGGCAGGTGCAGACCTGGGGCTACCAGGATTCCGCGCCGGGTCCGCTGCTGCGCGCGCGGGCCGGCGACGTGCTCCGCGTCGAGGTGGCCAACGGTCTGGCCACCGAGACGAGCGTGCACTGGCACGGCGTCGCGCTGCGCAACGACATGGACGGCGTGCCCGGAGTGACCCAGCGGTCGATCGCTGCGGGCGGAACGCACACCTACGAGTTCACCGCCCCTGACCCGGGCACCTACTTCTACCACCCGCACTCGGGAGTCCAGCTCGACCGCGCTCTCTACGGTGTGCTCGTGGTCGACGACCCGCACGAGGCCGGCCGGTACGACCAGGAGTGGATCGTGGTGCTCGACGACTGGGTCGACGGCACCGGCCGCACACCCGACGACGTGTTGGCGTCGCTGCAGTCGATGGGCGGCCACGACGACATGGCCGGCATGAACGGCATGGCCGGCATGGAGCACGGCGGCATGAGCGGCATGTCGATGGGCGGCATGGAGAGCATGACCTCGCCCCTGCTAGGTGGGGCAGGAGACGTGGTCTACCCGCACTATCTGATCAACGGCAGGGCACCGGACGCCCCGGTGACGTTGACCGGTCGACCGCGCCAGCGGGTGCGGATCCGCCTCGTCAACGCCGCCTCCGACACCGCGTTCCGGATCGCCCTCGGCGGCCACCGTCTCACCGTCACCCACACCGACGGCTTCCCCGTCACCCCCACCACCTGCGACGCCCTGGTGCTCGGCATGGGGGAACGGGCGGACGTCACCGTGGACCTCGGCGACGGCGTCTTTCCCCTGGTCGCGGTCGCCGAAGGCAAGAGCGGCCAAGGCGTGGCCGTGGTCCGCACCGGCGCCGGCAGCCCGCCGGCCGCGACTGTCCACCCTGCGGAGCTGGACCTCCGAGTGCTGCTCACCGGCGGCCTGAGCCCTGCCGACGCCGTCAAACTGGAGCGCCGCAAGGCCGATCGGGTGCACCGCCTGGAACTGGGCGGCTCGATGATGCCCTACCGGTGGACCATCAACGGCACCACCACCGACAAGCTCGACCCGCTGCTGGTCGGCCAGGGCGAGCGGGTGCGGCTGGAGTTCGTCAACCAAAGCACGATGTTCCACCCCATGCACGTGCACGGCCACACGTTCGCCGTCACCGACACCGGCGTCCGCAAGGACACGGTGATCGTGGTGCCGAAGCAGACCGTCGCGGTCGAGTTCGACGCGACCAACCCGGGCCAGTGGATGACCCACTGCCACAACATCTACCACGCCGAGACCGGCATGATGATCAACCTGGCGTACCAGGAGTAACAGCCTGACCTATCCCCCGGGGTGACAGGAGGCTCCCGCGGCCTTCGGCCATGGGAGCCTCCTGTCATCGACCGACGGTTCAGGTGACGCGGCGGAAGCCGGCGACCGGCATGTAGGTGATGCTCAGGACGTTGACCGGCTTACCGGCCCGCGGCGCGTGCACCATCAGGCCGTTACCCAGGTACAGCCCCATGTGGTGCAGGTCGCTGAAGAAGAAGATCAGGTCGCCGGGGCGGGCGTCGGCCCGGGACACCGGCCGACCCTCGTTCCACTGCGCGCCGGTGAAGTGAGTGAGCGAGATACCCGCGGCCTTGTAGGCGTACTGGGTGAGCCCAGAACAGTCGAAAGCGTCCGGGCCGTCGGCCCCCCAGACGTACGGGTCGCCGACCTGCTGGCAGGCGACGCGGATCGCCGTCTGCGCGGCGCTGCTGACCACGCCGCTGATAGTGGGGCAGCCCGTTACCTTCACCGTCGTCTTCGGCAGCGACGCGGTCAGGCGTTTGATCTCGGCGTCGATCTGCTTCTTCTTCGCCGCCAACTCGTCCTGCTGCTTGACCTCCGCGGCGATCAGCTCGTCCAGCTTCTTCTTCTGCGCCTGGTACCGGTCGCGGACAGCCAGCACACCGGCGATTTCCTGGTGCTGCTGGGCCGCAAGCCGGTCGAGGATCACCAACTGTTCGGCGAGGGTCCCAGGCTTGGTGCTCACCAGAAGGGCACCCAGTTCCTGCGAGGGGCCCCGCACATAGTACCGGGCGGCGATAGCGCCGACCCGGTTCATCGCCAGCGCGGACTCCAGTTCCAGCGGGGCCATCTTCTTCTCGAGGTCCGCCGCCTTCTTCTGGTTGACCTTCAGCTGGGCCCGCACCTTGTTGAAGCCTTCGATGGTGGGCTCGAGTTGTTCCCACTGCTTGTCGATCTGCGCTTCGATCTCGTCCGCCGAGGGCGCGGCGTGGACCGGTGCCGCCAGGAGCCCGGCGCCGAGCGCAGCGGCCGCGAGCAGGACGAGTGCACGGCGGGCCAGCCCGCCGCGACGGACGGGCGGGTGGCTCGCGGGGGGACGGCGAAGGGGCAGGGATGCCACCAGCACGGACTCCTTCTGGCCTTGGGAAGCGGGCGGGGCTGCGCGGTAGCGGCCCCACCCGCGGCGGGTTCGCCCACATCCTTACCTACTATTGGCCGATAGTTGAAGAGGGGACGGCCCGAGCAGCCAAAGTGTCACCGAGGGCTAGCGGCTGACCACGTACCAGAGCGGTCCGGCCACCAGCCCCAGCGCCAGGCTGACGGCCGACGCGAGGATGGCCGTCCGCGCCGTGACGCGCCGCAGGACGGCCTCGGAGGTCACCGCCGAGTCGCCGGGCTCTCGGTACACGGGAACGATCCAGCGCAGGTAGTAGAAGAGGCTGAGCACACTGTTGACGAACACGACGACGGCGAGCCAGGCGTACTCGCCGTCCCAGGCGGCGGTCGCGGTGGTGAGCTTGCCGACGAACACCGCCGTCGGCGGGGTGCCCACCAGGCCGAGGAGGGCGACCAGCAGGGCCGCGGCGAGCCCCGGCCGCCGGTAGGCCAGGCCCCGGAAGTCGGTGAGGTCGCGGTGCTCCGGAAGGGCGGCGGTGACCGCGAACGCGGCGATGTTCGTCACCGTGTAGCCGGCCAGGTACAGCAGCAGCGACGGCAGTGCCAGGTCGCTTCGTCCAATGGCCACGATGGGCACGAGCAGGAACCCGACCTGGCTGACGGTGGACCAGCCGAGCAGCCGGCGTGGGTCCGATTGCCAGTAGGCGGCCAGGTTTCCCAGGGTCATGCTGACGGCTGCCACGACAGCCACCGCGACCGCCCAGGACACGGAGGTGGGAAGGACGCCGGCGAGTCGGAAGACGGCGATCAGCGCGCCGATCTTCGGAACGGTGGTCAGGAACGTCGCCGCGGTGGCGGAGGTGCCCTGCGCGGCGTCGGGCACCCAGAAATGCGCGGGTACGCCGCCGGCCTTGAACATCAGCCCTGCGAGGAGAGCCACCGCAGCGACCGCGACCGCCCCGCGGGGCATGTCCGGCAGGCGCTGCGAAAGTTCGGGATAGGTGGTGGTGCCGGACAGGCCGGTCAGCACGGTGACGCCCAGCAGGAGCAGGATCCCGAACAAGGCTCCCAACAGGTACGTCTTCAGCGCGGCTTCGGCGCCGGCAGCGGTGTGGGCAAGACCGATCAGCGCGTAGAGCGGGATGCTGGCGAGCAGGAACCCGACGGCGAGGGCGAGCAGGTCGTTCGCCCCGGCCAGCAGCACCGCGCCGGCGGTGGAGAACAGGAGCAGGCTGTAGGTTTCGCTCTCCCGCGCGGTACCGGAGATCTCGTCGGCCGCGATCGCCAGGATGAGCAGGGTGCCGGACGCCGCGAGGATGCGGGCGATCCCGGTGGCCGTGTCGACGGCGAACGAGTTGTCAAAGGCGCTCGTCGCCGGCTCGCCCAACTGGATCGCGGCGACGACGATCGTGGCGACGAGCACGACGGCGGTGAAGATCCGGATGATCCACTGCCGGTGGCGGGGGACGAAGGAACCGCCGATCAGAGCGGCGAGGGCGCCGCCGGCGAGCAGCATCTCGGGGACCAGCAGCAGCGGTCGCATCATCTCCGTTTCCACCGGTCACCGCCCGAGCAGGCCGACGACGGCGTGGGCTGCCGGTTCGATGACGTCGAGCAGCGGGCGCGGCAGCACCCCAATCAGCAGGGACAGCAGCAGCAGCGGCCCGACCGACCAGAGTTCGCGGGCGCGCAGGTCGGTGAACCCGATGGACCTGCCGGTGGTGTCGCCGGTGAAGACGCGTTGCAGCGCGCGGAGGAACAGCGCCGCGGTGATCAGGATGCCGAGCACGGCGACGGCGGTGACCGGTGCCGCGGCGACGCTGCCGGTGAAGATCTGGAACTCGGCGATGAAGCCGGAGAAGGCGGGCAGGCCGAGGGAGGCGAACGCACCCACGGCGAACAGCGCGGCGAAGGTCGGCGCGGGCGCGCCGAGCCCGCCGAAGTCACGCATGTCGTAGGTGCCGGCGCGGTCCCGCAGGACGCCGGCGAGCAGGAACAGCGCCGCGGTGATCAGGCCGTGGCTGACCATCTGGGTGACCGCCCCGACGACCGCCACGCCGCGAGCCTGGGCGGTGTCGGCGGCGACCAGGCCGGCCACGCCGACGGCGAGGACGATGTAGCCCATGTGGTTGACCGACGTGTACGCGATCATGCGTTTGACGTTGGACTGGGCCAGCGCGACGAGCGCCCCGTAGAGCACCGACACGACGCCGACGACGACGACCACCCAGGCCCACGCCCTCCACGCCTGCGGGAGCATCGGCATGGCGATGCGGACGAAGCCGTAGGTGCCCATCTTCAGCAGCACCCCGGCGAGGACCGCCGAGCCGACGGCCGGTGCGTCGGTGTGTGCCGGCGGCAGCCAGGTGTGGAAGGGCACGGTCGGCGTCTTCACCGCCAGACCGAGCAGGATCGCCGCCAGCACCAGCCCACCCGCGACCGGCCGGCCCTGCAACGGCGGCGTGGCGACGAGTTCCGGCATGTCGAACGTGTGCGGGGCGGCAGCGACGTACAGGCCGATGAACCCAACCAGCAACGCGAGGGAGCCGAGGAAGGTGTAGAGGAAGAACTTCAGCGCCGAGTGTGCCCGGTTGCCATGGCCCCAGCCGGCGATGACAAAGTACATGCCGACGATGGACAGATCGAAGAAGACGAAGAACAGGACCAGGTCGGCGGCGACGAACAGACCGAGGCTGACGCTCTGCAGGAACAGAAACAGCGCCGCCTGCCCTCGGGGCCGGTGTCGCTCGTGCAGTGCGTACACCGCGCAGGCCAGGAAGATCACGGCGGTCATCACCACCAGCGGCAGCGAGAGCCCGTCCACACCGATGTGGTAGCTGCTGTTCACGCCGGGAATCCACGCCGCCCGCTCGGCGAAGGCGAGCTCACCGGTCGGCGGGGTGTGGTAACGCCACCAGACGACGGCGATCAACGCGAGATCGACGGCGGTCACGGCGATCCAGGTCCAGCGCGCCGCGGTGTCTCCCAGCCGCGGCAGCGCGACCAGTGCCACCGCTGCGAACAGGGGAAGGAAGACAATCACGCTGAGCACGGGTTCACCCCAACACCACGAGGACGACGACACCGACGAGGAGCACCACGACGGCCTGTAGGTAGTACTGGTAGAGCTGTCCGGTCTGCGGCCGGCGCGCGAACTGCCCGAGCCGGCGCATCCCGGCGGCGAACGCCTCCACCGCCCCGTCGAGCCACCGGTCGTCGGCCCGGCCGGCCCGAGCGGCCATCCGTAGCGTCCGGGCCGAGGCGAATTCGACGCCCCGGTCGAGGACCCGGTCGTCGAACGAGCCGGCCCGGCGGGACAGGCTCAGCACCGTGCGCGCCAGGGCTACCGCGGCCCGGTCCAAGACCCGGTCGTCGAAACGGGCCAACGCCTCGGCGCAGCGCAGCGTCGGTCGGACGACCAGGACTCGTGCTGCGGGCTCCAGCCCGAGCCAGTGCAGCGCCCAGCGCGGCTCGGGGATCGGGCGGCGGGCGACCGCCAGGACGACGACCAGTGCGATCACCGCCGACACCCCAAGCTCCGGCAGCGACACGTGGAACTTCTCCGGCTGCCCGACGGTCCGCGCGACCGTGGCGCCGACCGGTGGCAGAGCCAGCAGGCCAGCGAACCCCGCACCGATCGCGAGCGCGACCAGCGGCGCCTGCTGTAGGACGCCGACCCGCCTGGTGGCCGTCTCCTCCTCGTCCCGGTGGGCGTCGACGTCGGCCTGCTGGTCGGGGGGGACCCGCCGCCAGATGACCACCAGCACCTTCCCCGCGTAGGCGGCGGAGAGCGCCGACGCGGCCAACCCCACCGCGTAGAGCCACGGCGACTGCTCGAGGGCCGCCGCGAGGACCTCGTCCTTGGTCGCCCACAGCGACAGCGGCGCCATCCCCGCGAGCGCGAGCGCACCGACGGTTGCCGTCCACCCGACCCACGGCCACCGAGCGACGACCCCGCGCAGCCCGGCGAGCTGCTTGGTGCCCAGCGCCGTCAGCCAAGCTCCGGCCGCGAGGAAGAGCAAGGCCTTGGTGGCGGCGTGCGCGATCAGGTGCGTCGCGCCGCCCGCGATCCCGCCGGCCCCGGCGGCTAGCACCACGAAACCAAGCTGGGCGGAGGTGGAGGCGGCGAGGAGTTGCTTGAGGTCCCGCTGGGCGACCGCCACCGCCCCCAGCAGGAGCGCCGTCACCGCTCCGGCCCACATGGTGGCCGGGCCCGCCCACCCGGTCGTGGCCAGCAGCGGCTCGACGCGCAGCAGCAGGTAACCGCCCATGGCGACCATGGCCGCGGAGTGCAGCAGCGCGCTGACCGGGCTCGGGCCGGCCATCGCCCGAGAAAGCCAGAACGAGAAGGGCAGTTGCGCGGCCTTGCCCAGCGCGGCGATGAGCATCCCGGCGGCGATGAGGTGCCGCCAGCCGGGGCTGCTGTCGGGCAAATCGCGCAACGCCAGACCGGCGCCGCCCGCGAGGGCCGCGCCGGCGGCGAGGTAGAGGCCCAGGTCGGCGGCGCGCGTGGTGACGAACGCGGTCAGGCCTGCGGACACCCGGTCGGAGTCGCGCCACCAGAACCCAATCAGGGCGTACGAGGCGGCGCCCATGATCTCCCAGGCGAACAGCAGGGTGGGCAGCGTCGCCGCGGTGGCGGTGAGCGCGACGGAGGCGGCGAAGAGCAGCATCAGGCCGTGGAAGCGGGCCCGGGAGCGGCGGATCTCCCCTGCTGCGGCGAGTAGCACGAGCAGGGTGACCACCGTCAACATCGGCAGCACCAGGGCGGCGAGCCCGTCGACGGCGAGCGCGAACTCGGTGCCGGCGAGGAACGGCGCCGCCACCCGCGGCCGGGCCACCCCGACCACCGCCGACAGGGCCACCGACCCGGTGGCAACGGTGAGCGCGACGGGTGCCGCGAGCCGGTCAGCCCGCCGGTCGAACGCGAGCAACGCGCCGACGCCAGCCGGTAGGGCCACCAGTGACCAGAGCGCCGCCTGCGCAAGCCCGTTCATCGGGACAGGTCCGCGGCCATGTCGGTCATGTCGGTGCGGCGTACCCGGTGCAGGTGGGTGGCCACGGCGAAGCCCATCGCCATCTCGACGGTCATCGCCGTGATGATGACCAGCAGCAGGACCTGCCCGGACGGGTGCGGGGCGAGGAACCACCAGAATCCGGCGCCGGCCAGGATGAGACCGTTGAGCATCAGCTCCAGCCCCATCATCACCATGACGACGACCTGCTGGGACAGGGCGCCGTAGAGGCCGACGCTGAACAGCGCGGCCGCGACGAGCAGCACGGTCTGCAGGGTCATCGGCCGACCCCTCCGGGCTGCGGGTCGTCGGCCGGTCGCCGGCGCAGGTCGTCGCCGAACCGGTCGTAGCGGGTCCGGTGGGCGGCGAGGACCACGCCGGCGACGATGGTCACCGCCATGACCGCCCCAACGCCGGTCATGACCAGCATCTTCGGACCCATCAATTCCTCCCCCAACGCCTCGGTGACGTCGACGGGCGGGGCACCGCGCCGCGTGGGCCACGGCACGAGCAGCACCCCGGCGGCCAGCAGGACGAACACGCCGATGGACACCGCCAGGGCGTGCCGGTTGTCGTGGACCATGCTCATCGGCATCAGCGCCGGGTTCATGCCCATGAACATGACCATGTAGACCGCCATGACGGCCATCTCCATGACCATCATCAGGATCGTCACCACCCCGACGTAGTTCTGCTGCATCAGCAGCACCTGCAGACCGACGGCGATGAACGACACGGCGAGCGCGTAGCTGGCGCGGGCCATCGAGTCGACGACGAACACCGCAGCGCCGGCGAGCACGGCGACAACCGCCAGGGCCCAGAACACGACGTGGGTGACCACCTCAGCCCCTCCCTACGGCGACGACCGCGACGACCAGGTCCTGCAGCAGCACCGCGGGCAGCAGCACGATCCACCCGACCTCCATGAACACGTCCGGTCGTACCGCGGGCAGGCGGCGGCGCAGCCACACCAATGCGGCCAGCAGGGCAAGGGTCTTGATCAGCACCCAGGCCCAGTCGGGCAGCAGCGGGCCGGCGCCGCCGCCGAGGAACATCGGCACCGCGAACGCGGCCCCGGCGGCGAGCAGCGCGTACCGGCCACCCTGAAACAGCAGCCGGTCGACGCCGGACAGTTCGGCGGTCACACCGCCGGCCACGTCGGCGCCGAGGGCCGGGGAGAAGGGTCCCCAGACGGCGATCGCGAGGACGCCCAGGCAGAAGACGAGGAAGGCCACCGGCATCCAGACGACGAACCAGAGGCCCTGCTGGGCGGCGGCGATCGTCCCGACGTTCAGGCTCGACGCACCTACTGCGGGTGCCACGAGCGCGAACATCAGCGGCAGTTCGTAGGCCAGGCCGTGGGCGAGGAACCGGTAACCGCCGATCAGGGAGTGGGCCGAGTTGGCACCCCAGCCGGTCAGCCACACGAACGCCCACGCCAGAACGTCCATGGCGTTGAACCAGATCACCCCCACATCGAGGTTGAACAGCGTCCACCGCCCCAGCGGCACCACCGTGATGATCATCAACGCCATGAACAGCAGTCCCGCCCCGCCGATACGCCACAGCAGGCTGTCCCCCGCTACCGTGGTCCGCCGCCGCTGGCGCATCAGCCGGGCCACCTCACCGAACGGCTGACTCAGCCCTGAGGAGCTTGCGCCGGATGCCCATGAGGCCAGGAACCCGTCAAAGGCGGCGGCCGCGGCCGCCAACAGTCCGAGCAGTGCTGCGGCGGCCAGCGCCCAGCCGGCGGGGAGCACGGTGACGTCAGGCATGACTCACCTCGCGGTCCGTGACGAGGGGGTCGAGGTCGAGGCTGGCGACGATGAGGCGGGCGGTGGCGAGGTCCCACCCGCGTACGAGATCAGGGATCGCGTCGACGGGTACGCCGAGCGACGAGCCAGCGGGCCGCTGGCCGCCGATACTGTTCGCCGCGTGATTGAGCATGGCCAGCAGCCGGTCACGCACGTCGCCTGCCATGGTGGCCGGCAGACCCCGGCGGGCGAGGTCGTCCGCATCCAGTGGCCCGATGCGGTGCAGTGAGCGCCGCAGCCACCACGACCGGCCGACCACGCGGCGCAGCCGTTCGAGTTCCCCTGCTGGCCCGTCACGGTCATCGGTGAACAGCAGGGCGTCACGGATACGCCGAGCGCGGGAGGCGGCATCACCCCAGCCGGCGAGGCCCAGGAGGCTGGCGGCGTTGTCGCAGCGTCTGGCGGCGAACCGGCGCAGGTCCTCCGGCGCGTACCGGCGCTCCGGCTCGGCGGCGGGATCGGTCGCGGTGACGAGGCTGGTCTCCGCATCGACGATGACATCACCCTGAAGGGTGCACCGCAGGACGAGGCCCGCCGGCCAGTACGCCAGGACCGGGCCAAGTCGCAGGTGCAGGAAGTCCATCTCCAAGCCGTCGCGGTCCTCACCGCCGGAGGCGAGCGGGATACCGCCGGGGGCCATGTCCATACCCCCGTGCTCCATGCCGCCGTGGGCCATGCCGCCATGCTCCATTCCGCCGTGGCCCTCGTGCGTCATTGCGCCGTGGGAAGACTGCCCCATCCCCTTGTGATGGACGTCTTCAGAATCGGCGTGGGCGGCGTGCCCGGCATGGCTCATGTCGCCGTGGCCCTCAGAGGGCAGGTCCTCGTGCCCGGGGTGCGCCGCACCACCACCATGACCCGCCTGCCCACGGGCCGCCTTCTGGTCGTGGTCGCCATGCTCGGTGTGGCCGTGATCGCCATGCCCCTGGCCGCCGTCGTCGTCGGCGTGCTCACCGCCGCCGCGTGGCGGTTCCTCGTGGCCGACGTGGCCGTGCCCCTCATGCGCCGGCGCTGCGCGGTGTGGACGTTCCTGGCTTCCCGCGGAGTCGGCGCCGTTGCCGTGGTCGGCGTGCGGCTCATGGGCCGCCTCGTCCTGCTGTCCGCCGCCATGGCGGCGCTCCGGGGTGTGGTCGGCGTGCTCCTGTGGCGCGTGCCGTTCGTGGGGCAGCTGGTCGCCGGTGTGGGCATGGCCGATCGCGGTGTGGCCGGATGACCGGTCCTGGCTGTCGGTCCGCTGCCGGTTGAGGTCGAGCAGATCTTCCTGCGCTAGGACGAGGGCGGGCGGGACGGCATGCGGGGATTCGACATCGATGCGAGCCCGCGGGCCGGGCATCTGCTCCCACAGCCGGTGCAGCGGCTCCGCCAGCTGCGAGGGCGGTGGGCCGCAGACGGCCAGGATGTCGGCCTCTGCCGGGGACAAAGCCAGCCGCCAGCCGCGCGCCAGGACGTGGCGCTCGACCGCGGCCCGGGTCACCCAGTGCCCCGGCGCCTCTGCTACAAGCACGTGCGCGTGCCGGACGGCGAGCCGACTCACCGCGTCGCTCAGACCCATCGCAGCGCGCCTTCCCGCCAGGCCCACAGCACCGCAAGGAAGACTCCCCCGAGGAAGACGAACATCTCGACGATCGCTGTGGCCCCGAGCCGGGCGACGACCACCGACCACGGGTACATGAACAGCATCTCCACGTCGAACGCGAGAAAGAGCAGCGTGGCCAGGTACCACCGAACGTGGTAGCGCGACAACGCGTGCTCCTCAGGCTGCCACCCGGACTGGAAGGGCACGCTCCCCAGCGGTGAGGCAGCGATCGCCAAAGCCCGGTGGGCCAGGTACAGACCGCCGACAATGAGCGCGGCCACCAAGGCCATGCTCGCTGCCCCTGCGTACATTCCGCTTCCCTCCGCGCTGCTGACTCCCAAGCTGCTCACCGAGCGCTCGGCCATCCGGGGCCCCGCCGGCCGGTGCTGTCTCCCTTCGCCGCTCGCCGTCAGGCACTGTGCGAGATCTTGGGCCGAAATCAGAGGGTGCCCTGCCTTACCGGACCCTCACCCGGCACGTGACAAGCCCATCGTCGGGTCCGGCGTCTGCCGATCCAGCCGTCTCCTCACCCACTTCTACTATCATGAGGTAGTAGCCGACGCATGTTGTGCCGCGAGCACGCACACGGGTTGGAGCGTGCCCGGAGCACCTCGGTCAGCGTTTCGGGCGGAGGGAATCCACTCGCGCGACGGACTGGTCGATGCGGTCCTCGGTGATGCGCCCGGCCCGGACGAGATTGGTGATCGTGTCGACTGTTTCCTCGACGACTCTCTCGTTGTGTACCTGCTGGTTGGCGAAGACGAGCAGGTCGAGGCCGGCCTGCAACGCCAGGGCGACCGCCTCGGCGGCACCGTACCGGTCGGTGATGGCGACCGCCTGCATGTCGTCGCTGACCACCGGCCCGCGCCAGCCGAGCCGGCCGCGCAGCAGATCGGTCACGGTCGCGGCTGACAGCGACGCCGGGTACGCCGGGTCGAGCTGCTTGTTCAGCACGTGGGCGGCCATGACGGAGTCGGCGAGGCCGGCCTGGATCAGCCGTTGGAACGGTTCGAGTTCCTTTACCTGCCAGGTGTCGCTGACGTCGACGACCTCGAAATCGGTGTTTCCGGCGGCGCTACCCGATCCGGGAAAATGCTTCAGGCAGGTTTTCACACCAGCCGCCCGGTGCGCCTGGATCTCCTCCGTGGCGTTGCTGACGACCACGTCCGGGTCGGCCGAGAAGCTGCGACCCAGCTTGCCGATAGCCCTGCTGTCGGGGTTGATGTTCAGGTCGACGACCGGGGCGTAGTTCAGGTTGACCCCGATCCGCGTCAGCCCCGCCACCAGTCCTCGCGCCCAGTCGCCGGTCGCCGACGTGGAGTTCTCCGCGCCGATCTCGGCCTCCGACCTGGTCGCCGGGAAGCCGTTGCTCGGGTTGAGGCGGGCGGTACGGCCACCTTCCTGGTCGATGGAGACGATGAGCCGGCCGGGCGAGGCGCTTTTCAGGGTATTCACCAGGCCCGTAACCTGCTCGGGCGAGCGGATGTTACGCACCGACTTGCTCTCCAGGTCCTGGTCGAAGAGGATCACACCGCCCAGACCGTCCCGCACCGCCTTGATGATCCAGTTCGGGGCTTGGGCGCCGCGAAAGCCGACCACGAGCAGGCTGGCGATCTTTCGCCGCAGCGCCGCCCCGGCTCCGCGCGATGCGCCGGTCGGCCGTGGGCTGCTCGTTGGCCGGGGCGTCGAGGATGTGGCGCGGTGCGACTCGCAGCCGGCAACGGCTGCCACTGCAGCTGAGCCGAGTCCGGCGAGCAGCAGCCGGCGGGGCAGGTGAACGCTGTCCACCCCCGCACGTTAGGACCCATGCCCGCCCGATGCGTCCTCACCCAGAAGATGTCATCCGCTGGTGGGACGCCTCGACGAAGCGTGGTGAGAGTTGCGTCGGTTGGATCTGGTCTACCCGGGTACTGAGGGCCCTTGCCCGATGCTCACCACGCTGTCCACTCCGGAGGAGCGATGAAGCAGAACTATGTTCGGTTCGGTGTCGTCCTGGCGGTGAGTCTGGTCGTCATGTTCGTCCTGACCCTGTCGCAGATCCGCCGCTTCGGCGACTTCTACCTCAACCTGAGCAACTTCTACATGTCACTGATCATGGTGTCGATCATGGGCGTGATCATGATGGGCGTCATGAGCAGCATGTTCACCAACAAGCGTCTCAACATCATGCTGTACATCGCGTTCGCTGCTGTCTTCATCGGCGGATTCGCTGCCGTGCGCACCGAGCCGTTCGTGGGTAACGAGGGCTTCTTGAAGTCGATGATCCCGCACCACTCCCGGGCCGTGCTGGTCTGCCAGGAATCAGATATCACCGACCCCGAGATCATCGAGCTCTGCGACCAGATCGTGAAGTCACAGGAGGAAGAGATCACACAGATGAAGAAGATCCTCAAGGACCGCTACTGACTGGGTCGGCACTGAGGACGACCGAGGTCCGGTTGGGCCCTCAACCTCCCCCGGACGCGTCCCTACCGCGCCGTGACGGTCAGCGGGGCGACCGTTGCCAGCGCCAGCGACTGACAGGACTGACATGCGTCTTCAGTGGTCCTGTGGTGTGAGGTGCACCCAGCGCAGCGTCTGGGCGTTGAGGGCGACGACGATGGTCGAGGCGGACATGAGCACGGCGGCGGCGGCCGGGCTGAGTGCCACACCGGCCCAAGCGAAGACGCCCGCGGCGACGGGGATGGCCACCACGTTGTAGCCGGCGGCCCAGACGAGGTTCTGGACCATTTTGCGGTAGGACGCCTTGGACAGGCGGGCGGTGGCGGAGATGCCACGCGGGTCGGAGGAGGCGAGGACGACGCCGACGGATTCGATGGCCACGTCGGTGCCGGCGCCGATGGCCAGTCCGACGTCCGCGCGGGCGAGGGCGGGGGCGTCGTTGACGCCGTCGCCGACCATCGCCACCCGGTGGCCGCGCTGTTGCAGGCCGGCGACGATCTCGTCCTTGTCGGCGGGTAGCACCTCGGCGAAGACCTCGTCCTCGCCGGGACGGAAACCGAGATCGGCGGCGACCGCGTCGGCGACCGGGCGGGCGTCACCGGTGATCATCGCGATCTTCCGAATTCCGAGTTGGCGCAGCTCGGCGATGGCCTGTCGGGCCTCCGGGCGTACCTCGTCCTCGAGCGCCAGCGCGCCGAGCAGCTGGGGCGGGCCGTCGAGGCGGGCCAGGTAGAGCACGGCGGCGCCGCGCGCCGACCACGCCTGCTCGGCCTGGCGCAGTTCGGCAGGGACGTCGGCGTGCAGTTCCCGCAGCAGGGCCGGGCCGCCCACCGCGTATGCCGCCCCGGCCACGGTGGCCTGCACCCCGCGGCCGGGCAGCGACCGGAACTCCGAGCCGCTTGCCGGTCCGACTCGTTGGGCGGCGGCGACGATGGCCCGGGCGAGGGGATGCTCGCTGTCGGCCTCAACTCCGGCGGCCAGGCGCAGCACCTCGTCCTCGTTGGTGCCGTCGGCGGCGGCGACGCCGGTGACGGTGTGCTGGCCTTTGGTCAGGGTGCCGGTCTTGTCGATCAGGACCGCGTCGACGGTGCGCATCCGTTCCAGGGCGAGACGGTCCTTGACCAGGATCCCGGAGTTGGCCGCCACGCTGGTCGACAGGGCGATGACCAGTGGGATCGCCAGGCCGAGGGCGTGTGGGCAGGAGATCACCAGCACGGTGATGGTACGGACGACGGCCTGGTCGACCCGGCCGAGCGCGGACCAGACGATCAGGCTGAGCAGCGCGGTGGCGGTGGCGATGTAGAACAGCCACGCGGCGAACCGGTCGGCCAGCGCCTGCGCCCGCCCACCGGCTGCCTGCGCCTGCGCGACCAGCCGTTGGATGCCGGCCAGGGCGGTGTCCTCCCCCACCGCGTCGACCTGGACGCGGATCGCCGAGTCGGTGGCCACGGTGCCGGCGACCACCCGGTCCCCCACCCGACGTGGGACCGGCCGCGACTCGCCGGTGATCATCGATTCGTCCAGCTCGGCGCCGCCCTCGACGACGTGCCCGTCAGCGGGCACGCGTCCACCGGGGCGGACCAGCGCCCTGTCGCCGACCCGCAACTCGGCCGCCGCCACCCGCTCGACGGCTCCGCCCGGGCCGACCCGCTCGGCCTCATCGGGCAGCAGGGCGGCCAGCGCGGCCAGGGCCCCCCGGGCTTGGCCGATGGCTTTCATCTCCTGCCAGTGGCCGAACAGCATGATCGTGACCAGGGCGGCGAGCTCCCACCAGAAGTCCAGGCGGAACAGGCCGACACTCGTCGCCGCGGAGGCGACGTACGCCACGGTGATGGCCATCCCGATCAGCAGCATCATGCCGGGGGCGCGGTCGCGGACCTCGCGGACCGCGCCGACGAGGAACGGCCAACCGCCGTAGAAGAACACCACCGACCCGAGCACCGGACCAACCCACAAAACACCGGGGAAGTCCAGCGAGTAACCCAGCCAGTCCATGATTAGACGGCTGGTGAGGACGACCGGGATGGTCAGCGCCAGACACACCCAGAACCGGCTGCGGAACATCTCGGGGGTGTGGCCGGCGTGCTTGTCGTGCTGCGGGTGCGTCCCGGCGCCGCCGCAGGCATGGCCGGGCTGCCCGCCGCCGTGGTGCACCTGCCTCGCCTCCCGAAACCTGTCTGCGGCCGCCGGGTGCCACGCTCACCGCCCCGGCACATCAGCGGCTGGGGCGGCGCTGCGCCGACGCCCCAGGTCTTCACCATCGCGGGTGCGACGGCGCGCCGGTGGGATCTCAGCGATTCCGCCGCTGGCTGGCCTGGCCACGGATAGGGTCTCGCTGGAAGGTCTGCGGCTCCTGCCGGGCGGGCCTCCTCACCCGAAGGCTCGTGGAGGCGGGTGGTGACTACTTGCGGCGACAGTGGCATCGACGCGCGAGACAGCTGCGGTGCTGACAGGTTTCGCCTGCCCCTCGAACGTCTCGACGCGGTCCTGTTCGACCTGGCAGCGGTGTCGGAGCACAACCCACCGGCCACCTGGGGGCCGCCGACTGCGGTGATGGTCGCGGAGGCGCAGAGCCTGCTCGGGTCGCTGCGCCGGTCGGGGCTGACGTCCGGAGTCATCGGCCGGCCTGGCAACGGATTCGGCATCGACCAGCTGACCGACCTCGTGCTAGACGGCCAGGAGGTTACGGCGCGGCTGCCGGACCCGGCGGTCCTGCTGCAGGCGGCAAGGCTGCTCGGGGTGCATCCGGCGCGAACCGCGGTGGTGCATTGCGCGCCGGCGGGGGTGCAGGCCGCCTGTCGCGGCGGGTTCGGGCTGGTCGTGGGTATCGCGTACGGCGGGGCCTGGGCAGCGGCCGAACTGCGGGCGCACGGCGCGGAACCGGTGCTGCGCGGTCTGGCGTACGTGACGGTCGACGAACAGGCGATGCGACGCCGATGGTGGCAGCCGGCGTCGACGGCCGGCGCCGAGCACGCCGGCTGGCTTCTCGACTACACCGGCGTCGACCTCGCGACGGAGGGGATCCGCGAGACGCTGTGCACGATCGGCAACGGCTACCTGGCCACCCGCGGCGCGGCACCGGAGGCCGATGCCGGCCGCAGCCACTACCCGGGCACCTACGCCGCTGCGATCTTCAACCGGCTGCGGACGCGACTGCATGAGCACGTCCATGAGGACGAGAGCCTGGTCAACCTGCCGAACTGGCTGACGCTGCGCTGGCGACGGCCCGGAGAGCGGTGGGTGAGACCGGACGCGCGCGGCGTCAGCGAGCACCGGCAGACGCTCGACCTGCGAGCCGGGGTGCTGCACCGCCGCTACCGGCATGTCGACGGTTCGGGCCGAGCCACCACCATGGTGTCGCGCATGCTCGTCTCGATGGCGACGCCGCACCTGTCCGCGTTGGAGACCACGCTGGTGCCGGAGAATTGGTCGGGCACGCTGCAGGTGCGCTCGGGCATCGACGGTCGGGTCGCCAACCGGCAGGTCGCCGAGTACGGGCCGCTGGCCGGCCGGCACCTGCGCCCGGACGGGCAGGGACGAGACGGCGACGACGGACTGTGGCTGCGGGTCAGCACGACCCAGTCCCGGGTCGAGGTCGCGACCGCCGTGCGTACCCGGCTGTTCCAAGCCGGCGTCCGCGTGGACGCACAACGGCGCGTGGACATGCTGCCCGGTCGTCCGCAGGAGACCTGGACGGTCGCGGTGCGCGCGGGCCAGCCGCTGCGCGTGGAGAAGATCGCCGCCCACCACACCTCCCAGGACCGGGCGGTCACGGAACCTGCCGCCGCGTCCCGGGACGCGGCGGCCCGGGCCGGCTCCTTCGCCGAACTGCTCGGTGAGCAGGTCCGCGCGTGGCGGCGGCTGTGGGAACGCAGCCACATCGAGCTGCACACGGACCATCCCTGGCCATCGCTGGAGCTCAACCTGCACACCTTCCACCTGCTGGTCGCCACCTCGCCGAACGTCACCGACCTCGACGCCGGCGTCGGTGCGCGCGGCCTGCACGGCGAGGGGTACCGGGGTCACGTCTTCTGGGACGAGGTTTTCGTCCACCGGGTGCTGGCGCTGCACCTGCCCGAGGCCAGCCGCGCGCTGCTGCTCTACCGGTGGCGTCGCCTCGACGCCGCGCGGCGGGCCGCGGCCGCGATCGGCTGCCGGGGGGCGATGTTCCCGTGGCAGTCCGGCAGCGACGGCCGGGAGGAGACGCCGAGGGAGCTGTTCAACACCCGTACCGGCCGGTGGATGCGGGACCGGTCGGCGCGGCAACGGCACGTCGGCCTGGCGGTCGCGTACTCGGTGTGGCAGTACCACCAGGCCACCGGGGACCTGGACTTCCTGCGTACGCATGGCGGGGAGCTGATCCTGGAGACGGCCCGGTTCTTCGCCGACCTGGCGCGGCGCAACCCGCGCACCGGACGGTACGAGATCACCGGCGTGATGGGCCCGGACGAGTTCCACGACGGCTACCCCGACCGCGAGGCACCCGGCCTGGACAACAACGCCTACACCAACGTGATGACGGTGTGGCTGCTACGCCAGGCCCTCGCGGTGGTCGACCTGCTGGCCTGCCGAGACGGCACGAGCCTGCCCGACCGGCTCGGCATCGACGACGGCGAGCTGGCGCGGTGGGCCGAGATCACCACCAGGATGTACGTGCCGTGGCACGACGACCGGATCATCAGCCAGTTCGACGGCTACGCCGACCTCGCGGAACTCGACCTCGACGCCTACCGCCGCCGGTACGGGAACATCGGCCGGCTCGACCTCATCCTCGCCGCCGAAGGGGACTCCCCCAACCGCTACCGCATCGGCAAGCAGGCGGACGTGCTCATGCTGCTCTACCTGCTCTCCGCCGAGGAACTGCGCGAGCTGCTCGCCGGCCTGGGGTACCACTGGCCACCGGAGGCCCTGCCCCGCACCGCCGGCTTCTACCTGCACCGGGCGAGCCACGGATCGACGTTGAGCAGGGTGGTGCACGCCTGGGTGCAGGCCCGCACCAACCGGACCGCCTCCTTCGGAAACTTCACCGACGCGTTGGCCGCCGACATCCGCGACACCCAGGGCGGCACCACCCGGGAGGGCATCCACCTCGGCGCCATGGCCGGAACCCTCGACCTGGCCGAACGCTGCTACCTGGGAATCGAGACCCGGCAGGACGCCCTCTGGTTCAACCCCCGCCTACCGCACGAGATCACCCGGCTGCACACCCTGATCACCTACCGCGGCCACCAGCTGCACGTCACGGCCACCGGCAGCGCCCTCGCCCTCATCGCCTCACCCTGCAACGCGGCACCGGTCACCGTTCACGTGGCGAGACAGCCGCCGCAGACCATCGGCGGAGGCCAGCAGGTGTCGATCTCCCTGACCGGCTGAGGCCGCCGCTGGCACCCTTGCTGGTCAGGGCGGAACCCCTCGACGGACAAGTTGGGCAGGGCGGGAATCTCCCTCACGTGCCGGCCGGCTTACTGGCTGCGAGGCGTTCGATCACACCAGCGGCGAAGCGCTGATGCTGCTCGATGTGCAGACCGGCCGCGGCCACGTCACGGATGGGACGCCGCCGGAAATGCTCACCGGCCGCCGGAACGCTGACCAGTTCGATGAGGCGTTGAATCGCCCGAACGGGACGATTGGCGCCGACCACATGGTCGGCCAGCAGGAGCAGACCGCCGGGGCGCAGGACCCGGATCATCTCCTCGACCGCGCGGTGGTCGTCCGGGATGGCGCAGAGTGAGAGGGTGCAGACGACGGTGTCGAAGGTGGCATCGGGAAAGTCCAAGTCGTGGGCGGTACCGGGCCGCAGGTCGACCTCCCGGCCCAGTTCGGTGGCCCGCCGGCCCGCAATCTCCAACATCCTCGGGCTCAACTCGACCCCGGTGATCCGTACGCTGTCCGGGTAGTAGGGCAGATTTCGCCCCGTGCCGATGGCGACCTCGAGGGTGGCGCCGGTGGCCTGCCGGCAGATCCACTCCCGGGTGTCGCGCAGGAAGCGGCGTTCGATGAAGGCCATCTGCCGGTCGTAGCCGGCGGCGTGCCGGTCCCAGACGCGGCGCTGCTTCTCGTCGTCACTCATGGTGGCGAAGATAGGTGACCTGCACCAACTCTGCCGGCGTACCGACCTGCCGGCCGTCGCCGGACCCTGAGTGCCAGCGAGCACCCGCTGTGGCCACGGTAGCGGCCCGGCGACCTCACTGCGGCACGTACCGGTCGGTCCAGGTGGCGCCCGCGTCGGTGGTGGCGACGACCCGGTCACCGGCGAGCGCGGCGAAGAGCGTGCCCTTGTCGGTGGCGATGCTGTGCGGCTGCCCCGGCACCGCTCCGCGGCGCTGCCACTGCTGCCCGCCATCGGTCGAGGACCAGATCGCTCCGTCCTGGGCCACCCCCCACACGCCGGTGCGGTCCCAGGCGAGTAGGCCGACAGCGGGAGCGCCCGCGACCGTCTGCCAGCTCCGGCCGCCGTCGGTGGAGCGCTGCAGCCCGTCGCGCCCCACCGCGAGGATGCTCTGCGCATCGGTCGGGCTGACCGCGAACTCCCCCATCGCCACCCGGGACCGCTGCTCCCAGGTCCGCTGGTCGACGCTCACCATGAACGCACCATCCGTGGAGTTGTAGCCGTACACCGAGCCGTGGGCGGCCTGCAGCCCGTGGAAGTCCGCCGCGCCGGAAAGCGACTTCGCCCGCCAGGTCACCCCACCGTCGGTCGACTCGATCAGACCTACGTTGGCCGGGCCGTCCTCGGAGTGGCCGGAGGCCAGGAAATGCCCGGGGCCGACCACGGTGAAGCCCATCAGGTCCAGGGCGTCCTTCGATACCCGCACGGCGGTGTGCGCGTCGTCGACGCGGAACAGCCCGACGTGGGTGGCGACGTACAGGGCCCCGCTGCCCGGGTCGGTCGCAACCCCGTGCACGTGCCCGAACCCGTCGTGCCCGGTACCCGCCGCGCCGTGGTCAGCCGAGGAGCCCTGGTCCCGCAGGACGAACACCACCACGGCGGAGAGGACGGCCAGCGCGGCCAGCGCCGTCACGACGATCTTCCGGGTCGGCCCGGACTGCGGCTCGCCGGCTTGCGCCTTACGCGCGGAGCCGGATCTGCTGCTCGGTCGCGTCGGCTGCGACGTCCTGCTCATCGGCTGCGTCCACCTTCTCATCGTTGATCAACTTGCTGGCCGAGGGCCCCTGTCCTGGCAGGGTTCAGGGTGACCTTCCGCCCCCACCAACAATGACGCGAAGTCGGCGGAAGACCCGTCCGAAGACCATGAAGATTCGCTGAAGAACGGGCCCGGGCTTCAGTAGGGGCGGGGCGTCGGTCGCGTGGGAGACGCACCCGACCGCATCCCCGCGTACGTGTGATCGGGCGCACGTCACATGCTTCCCCCGCCTGCGTGCCGGCAACTCAGCGGGCCGGCATTGCGGGCAGGGTGAGGGTGAAGGTGGCACCGGCTCCGATGCCGGCGCTGGCGGCCGAGAGCCGGCCGCTGTGGGCCTGGGCCAGGGCGCGGGCGATGGTCAGCCCGATGCCGCTACCCCCGGTAGTCCGGCTGCGGGCCGGGTCGGCCCGGTAGAACCGATCGAACACGTGTGGCAGGTGCTCGGCGGCGATGCCCTCGCCGGTGTCGGCGACCGCGATGGCCGCCTCTCTGGCGCTGGAGCTGGTGGTGATCGTGACGCTTCCGCCGGTGGGAGTGTGGCGGAGCGCGTTGCCGAGCAGGTTGTCGAGGATCTCGCGCAGCCGGTCGGGGTCGGCGAGCGCCCGCGCCGGCGCGGGACCGGCCCGGTGTTCGAGGACGACGCCCTTGTCTGCGTAACCGGCGGCTGCGGCGCGAACCGCCTCGTCAACGACCACGTCGACGTCCAGCGGCTCGACCCGCAGGTCGGCCCGGCGTTCCTCCGCCCGCGAGAGGCCGTGGATATCATCGGCCAGGCGGTCCAGCCGCCTGGTCTGATCGCGAAGCGTCCGCCACGTATCCGGGATGGCGGGGATGACACCGTCCTCGATGCCCTCGAGGAAGCTGTCGACGGTGGCGATCGGGGTACGCAGCTCGTGTGCGAGGTCGGCGAGCAGCTCCAGCCGGCGCCGTTCGGTGTTCTGCAGCGTGGCGGCCATCCGGTTGAACGCGTCATCCACCGCGGCGAGCTCCGCTCCCAGCCGGCTCGGCGGCATCCGCGCGTCGTAGTCACCGTCGGCGACGCGGGTCGCGACTCCGGAGAGTTCGGACAGCGGACCGGCCAACCGCCGCGTGATGAACCAGCTCACCGCCAACGACGTCACCAGAGCGGCGCCAACCGCCACACCGAGCGCGACGAGCAGCGTGGCGATCAGGGCGGACTCGAGATCCTGGGTCATGCCGGCGGACATGCCCATCATGCGGTGCAGGTGACTGCGGAACAGGGCCGGCGCGACGGCGAACGCCACCAGCACCAGGGTGACCGCCCCGGCAGCCACGATCAGCGACTGCGCGATGAACAGCCGGGTCGAGAGCCGGTCGGTTCGCAGTCCGGGCCGCATCAGCCCGGACCCATCCGGTAGCCGACGCCACGGACGGTGCGGACGTAGCGCGGCTGGGTGGCGTCGTCGTCGAGCTTGCGACGCAGGTTACCGACGTGCACGTCGATGACGTGCTCGTCGCCGTACCAGTCGCCGCCCCAGACATGGTCCAGCAACTGCCGCCGGCTGAACGCCACCCGGGGCTGCGCGCTGAGCGCGTCGAGCAGGTCGAATTCGGTGCGCGTCAGCTCAACATCCTGGCCGCGCACGCGGACCTCCCGCCCGGCCACGTCGATCTCCAGGTCGCCGAATCGGCGGACCTGGGTCTCCGGTACGGCCGAAGGCGTACGCGGGCGGCGAAGCATGGCGCGCACCCGGGCGACCAGCTCCCGGGGTGAGAATGGCTTCGTCAGGTAGTCATCGGCCCCGACCGACAACCCCACCAACTTGTCCACCTCGTCGCTCTTGGCGGTGAGCATGATGATGTACGCGTCGCTGAACGCCCGGACACGCCGGCACACCTCGACGCCGTCGATACCGGGCAGCATCAGGTCCAGCACGATCACGTCCGGCTCGGTGTCGCGGGCCGACTCCACGGCGGCGTTGCCGTCTGCGGCGGTGACCACGTCGAAGCCCTCCCGGGTCAGGTAGCCGGAGACGACCTGCACCAGGGGTGGCTCGTCGTCGACCACCAGCGCGCGGAACCGGGCGCCCCCGGCGCCCGGCTCCACCCCGTCAACCCGCATGGCACCTATTCCTCGCTCATGGTGACGAACGTCCCGTGCCACGTGTGATCCCACACCGCGCCGGTGTACGCGTTCACCGACATCATCCCGACCGGCCTTCCGTCCCGCAGCGTGTGCAGGGTGTAGTACCCGGGGAACTCATCGGCCTCGCCGGCAACCAGTCCCCTCCCCTGCCGGTCGAGCCAGCGCTGGGCGATGGTGGTGGCTTCGGCCGCCGACACCCGCGCCGCCCCGGTCGTCGCGCGGGCGTGCATCCCGTAGCCGGTGTTCCACATCATCGCCGGACCGTACTCGACGCTGACCCCACCACTGCCCGGATCGATCAGCACCTCCGTGGCACCGCGCCCCGCTGCTGTGGTCAGTTCCGCGTAGTAGCCGTTGGCGAACTGCATCGTCTCACCGACGCGCAGACCGAGCCGGTCGGCGAACGCGGCCCCGCGTTGACGGGCCTGGTCCAGCGACTCCACCCGCTGCCCGTCACCGGCCAGGCCGTAGGAACCGCCCATCATGCTTGCGCCGCTCATCATGCCGGGGCCGGAGTGGCCGCCCATCATGTTCCAGTTCGGGGGTGATGGATCGGCCGCCGCCCAGGCTGCCCCGGTGGTCACCGCTGTCACCGCCGCGACGATCGCCGCGGCCAGCGCCGCCCGCTTGTGCCTCATCGTCCTCACCTCCGGGCCGAACGGGCCGCCGCCAGGTCCTCGCGTGCCCGCCGGTACTGCTCGACGTCGATCTCGCCGAGGGCGAACCGACGGTCGAGGATCTCCTCCGGCCGCTCCGGCCGGCCACCCTGCTCCGAACGGCCCCGGGGCAGCAGAACGCCGACGCCCCAGACGATCAGCCCGACAACCACGATCCAGAACAGGGCCATGAAGATCCAACCGCCCATCCCCATACCCCAGCCGTAGCCCATCATCGCCGTCTCCCTACCTCGCTTCCGTGCCTTACGCCATTCATGCTCCGACCGGCGTCTCAACGACCGATGCGGCGTACCGTCAAGATTTCGTCAAGGCCTCCGCTCACCGTGCGGTGACACCGCATAGGCACACATTCATGGGCTACGCACGCAAGGCCGATGGCGGTGTCGATCGGCTTGCCTCCCCGAGAGGTCGGCGAAGACCGCGTCCTCCCCTGGACAAGACCAAGATCGACCGTGACCGGGCATGTGCCACGGGTGATCATAAGGATCTTCAACCACTACGAGATCGACAGAACGCGCCCCACTCGACCGGCGGTTGCCCTACCAGTCGAGCCAACAGGTCTGTGTGCGGGGCCGAGTCCAGCCAACCCCTGCGTCGTTGTCCACCAATATCGAGATGAGTAACTGCAAACCTCAGTGTGGGAGGTCCTGGTGCAGGACTCGGCGAAGCTCGACGCCCCCGACCTGCTCGGCTGGTGGATACGGCAGCCGAACCGGCGACGCCGCCCACGGAAGCGGCGCCCGATAACACCACATCCCCTGGGCATCCGCTTCGCGTTCTACGGCCGGATGTCGACCCGGGAATTCCAGGACCAGCTGTCGTCGGCGCGCTGGCAGCGCGACTTCGCCGAAGACGTGATCGACGGCCGAGGCGTCATCGTGGCCGAATTCTTCGACGTAGGCCATTCCCGGCAGTTGCCCTGGCCGCGCCGCCCGCAAGCCGCGCGACTGCTGGCAGCCCTCGCCGACCCCGACCGCGGATTCGACGCGGTGGTAATAGGAGAGTTCGAACGAGCCTTCTACGGCAACCAGTTCCGCGACCTCGCGCCGCTGTTCAAACTCTACGGCGTCGAGCTGTGGCTGCCCGAGCTCAACGGCCCGGTCGACGCCAGCAACGACCTTCACCTGTCGCTGCTGGCCCTGCTCGGCGTGCATTCCAAACGAGAGGTCCAACGCTCGCGGTTCCGCGCCAAGGCCGCCATGCGGGCCCAGGTCATCGAGCAAGGCCGCCACCTCGGCGGCCGACCACCGTACGGTTACCGACTGGTCGCGGCAGGACCGCACCCGAACCGGGCCCACGCCAAGTGGGGACGCGTGGCCCACCGGCTGGAACCCGACCCTGCCACCGCTCCGCATGTCCAGTGGATGTTCGCCCAGCGCCTCACCGGGCGCAGCGTCGCCGGAATCGCCCGCGACCTCAACGACCGGCACGTGCCCTGCCCGTCCAGCGTCGACCCCGGCCGAAACCGGCACCGCAGCGGCGCCGGATGGACGCTACGCACGGTGGCATCGATCCTGGCCAACCCTCGCTACACCGGCCGGCAGGTCTGGAACCGGCAGCACACCGACCGCGGCCCCCTCGACGCCGCCGATGACCTGCTCGGTCAATCGGAGGTACGCCGCTGGAACCTGATGCAACAGTGGGTCATCTCCCGGGACCTTGCGCATCCGCCGCTGGTCAGCGAACACGATTTCGTCGCCGCACAGCAGACCAACGCCCTGCCGGCACCCGCCGACGGGTCGAGCGGACGCTACCTACTCACCGGACTGATCCGCTGCCAGGAGTGCGGCCGGATCCTCGACTCGCACTGGGTCAACAGCCACGCCGCCTACCGGTGCCGTCACGGTTTCCGCAGCGCGGTCCCGGCCGGCACCACCCGGCCACGCATTGTCTACATCCACGAAGCCAAGGCCATCCGGCAGCTCGCCGAACACCTCGGCATGCCGCACACCGACCCCCACGCAGTGGTTGACGCCCTACTTGAACACGATGCCCTGGTCAGCTGCGCCATCGGCGGCGCGCTGGGCATCCATTCGATCCCAACCCCCACGCCGACTTATCGACCGCAAGCGATACCGCATCAGCGCCGAACAGCGGAAACCCCACCGAACGCCATCGCTGACACCCGTGGGGGTTAACGTGTCCGAGAGGGGGATTCGGACACTCGCGGGTAGCACCCATGTACAAAATGGGTGCTCATGCGACTAAGGATAGCTTAGCACGGAGCGTGAACGGTTGTCCGTGTCGCTCGGGCATGCGATCGCCCTCTTGGGTTCTTCGTCGGCCGATCACCATGTACAAATGTGTCGGCCGTGGTATTCCGGGAGGTCTACGGGACGTCGCTCCGACTCAGTCGCTACCAGGCGGCAATGTGGGTGAGACGTCAAAGACAACCGGGCGGTCTATACGAGTTCGGCGGCTCGCCAATCAGCCCACCATGCCTCGGAGGATCCTGGGTCCTAATATCAGCGGCCATGGGCAGCCGAGTGAACTACGTGCTCGTTCGGGACGGACGATGCGAGCGGTACGCGCAAGGCGGTGGCGCCGGCTACGGACTCGATTATCACTTCGCTGTCGGGCCTGACATCACGCTTCGCTGGCTCGCCCAGCTCGACGACTACCGGGACAACTTCTGGTTCGACGACCTGGCCTGTAAAGGCGCAGTGCTCATCGACGTCGACGCCCGGCACCTGCTGCTCTTCACTGAGCTGGGACAGGTGTCCCTCGACTGGCGGTACGCCTACCGCGCGGGGCTGGTCGACGCGTACCGGCGCACCTGGAGCGGGTGGACGGTGACCTGGGCGTACGACGGGATCGCCGACCTGGCGGTGTACCTCGGGGATGACCGCGACCAGGTACGCAGCGAGTCCACGTGGTGGCACGGCCTGTACCCCGACGGCGGCGAGCGGCCGGACGGCGCGGTGGAATCCTCGTCAGCGTGACCGACACTGACGGGTGCCGGGCATACGCCCTGCCCTTCGAGTCCTGCCCACCGTGGCTGCTCGGCCCACGCCTGCTGGACCGGCTCGACCCACGCGACCTCGTCACTGCGTGCTCGACACATCCGACGGCGGGGCTGCACCTCGACCCGGCGCGGCGACGGGCCGGGCTGTGGACCATCCGACCATTGGCCGGCTTGACCAAGAAGTGGTCCGAGTTGTGGCCGGGCTGGGACTTGGAGCTGTGGGACGACAACCTCGGCCGACAGGTCACCGCATGCCGCGGAACGGTCGCGGTGCCCGGCGTTTACGCCGCCGGACGGGCCACGCTGGCCGACCGGTACTGGTTCGTCGAAGAGCGCATGCGAGCGGCCGGGCAGGACGTCGACCAACTCCGCAAGTGGAACTCGGGCGGCATCGCGGCCATCCTCGACGCCCGCGTCGCCCCAGACGAACTTGCCGAGGTCGTCGCCCTGATCCACGGAGACCGCTAAACCGATACGGCGTCAACCCAACACCATGTCCATGGCGAACTCGACGGAGGGTGGCAGGATGCGACGGACTGGGCTAGGCGTGAGGTGGGGCGTGGTGGCTACTCCGGTCGAGAGAGCGCAGATGATCAGGGTCAGCTTGAGCCTCCTGGCGGGAGAGAACGCGCATCATTCGTTCGAGCACGTGTGTCGCCACGTGGCCAAGCGGCGGATCGCCAGCAACGTTCTGCCCGCCACCGGCCCGGTTTCCGCTGGTGGAGACCAGGGCAGAGACTTTGAGACGTTCCGCACCTACCTGGTAGAGGAGTTGCCGTTCGCCCTGGGTTTTTTGGCGTTGGCGTCTCGGGACGTCGTCGCCTTCGCCTGCACCATTCAACGGGACAAGCTACGGGCGAAGTTTGAGAGCGACATCGCGGCCATCTGTACGCAGGGAACCCACGTCGACCGGATCTACATCTTCGCTGCAGCGGACGTGCCCGTGGGTGTGCGCAAGAAGGTAGAAGTTTGGGCGCTGGAGCAGTACGACGTCGGGTTGGAGATCATTGACGGAGTCGGGCTGGCGGATTGGCTTGCCGAGCCAGACCTGTACTGGATCGCCCAGAAGTACCTGCACCTGCCGGCCGAGCTGGCACCTCAACAGGCCGATGAGCCCGAGCCGGACCTTCCCGACTGGTACGTCGCACTCCGCGAGTACTGGCAGGGCCCACACCGGACCCCGTCCAACCTGGGCGACATGTTCGACTTGCGCCACGGGCTGAGACACGCCATACCACCGGGGCCCACCCGAGTGGACCTCGATGGGTGGCTGACCCTCATGACCCGGCTCGCCGAGAACAACGTGGACGCCGATGTGCGGCTGCACACCGTCTACGAGATCGTGGCGGCACGCAGCCGGGGGAAGGCAGATCTTCGACCTGCGGAGCCGTTAATCCGCCGCTTCATGTCCGAGATCGAGCTGAGCGACGACCCGACCATCCTGTTCAACGCGAGCGTCCTCGTCCAGGTCTGCACCACAGCGGCCGCGCTCGACCACACCGACATCCCATTGCCCGAGATCGTGACCTGGATACCGCAGCTACGTCGCCACGTCAACCAGCTTCTCGAACGGGACTGGGGACCTAACGCCCGAGCAGGTCTGCTGCAGGCCGCCGCGCACCTGGCGCTGCACGTCGACTACACCGGCGCGGAGCTTCGCGGCAGCGCGACCCTCGCCGAACTCGACGAGCAGTACGAAGCATTGATGGAAGCAATCCACGAGGGTGCGCTCCAGCAACATCTCGACGCGGCACCCGTTGTGGACCTCGACGACGGCATGCGGCGGCTGCTCGAACTCACCAAACTACTTCCCGACGCACGCGGCTACCCGATCGACTCATTCAGCGCCGTCATCGACATCCTCGCGCCCACCCTACGCGACCATCCGCTATACCGGCAGGTGTGCGACGGGCTGGACGATGCCGTCAAGCGGCAGGAGGGTGACGTAGCAGTCGGCGACAAATGCCGCCAGCGGGCTACCGCCCTGCAAAAGGCCGGCCGCCTCCTTGACGCCCTGAGAGAGTTCCACCAGGCCAAGGTCAACTGGTTCCACGGTGACACCCTCTACGGCGCACTACGGGCGATGGCCAACATCGTGGACATCTACTGCGCCCTGGGCATGTACCTCGCCGCCAAGAAGTACGCGTTGGCCACGGCAGCTATCGCGCGCAGCAGCCTCGAGCCGTCCGACCGCGAGTTCCTTCCGATGGCGCTGTTCTCGGCGGCAAACCAAGACCACCTGGCCGGGGCTTGGATCGCCTCCGCGGACCTGGCGTCGATCGCCAGCCTCGCCCACCTCGCCTACGCACCCGATCCTGCAAATCTCGACCGCCACACCTACGTGTCAGCGGCCGTGCAGTACCAGGTGTACACCGCCCTCGTGGCGCGTCAGACCCGCCCGAACTTCGAGCCAGCCTTTTGGAACATCCTCGACCGAGGCCACTTAGCTCCCTTGGTCCGAACCGGCGTCGACGCGTGGTCGACGAGGGTGTCATACACCGAGCAGGAGTGGCTGGACTGGCTGTCCGACAAGGCTGGCGCACCGTTCAGCGACGTCGGCCCGGAGCGCACCATCGTCTTCCGCGCCCTGGGGGTGGTCTGGACCATCCACGGGCGCAACGAGCAGAACACCGTGCTGGCGATCGAGGACTTCACATCGATCCTGCAGATCCTGCTCGTGGAGTTCGCCTCCCTCGACCCGGCGATCATTCCCCAAGACGTCGACATCGAGATCCGCACCTACCCGGCCTATCGACGACCGACCGACACCTACATGACCCGCGTCAACGGCGGCCAGCGCCAGTGGCTGCTATTCCTGCCCGCCGAACCGCAAGACGAGGCAGACGACGAGCAACACATCCGGCAAGGCGTCCTACATCTGGCGTTCCAGGTCCTGCTCGGCAACTCGCTGCTCGGCCGGGAACCGTTCAGCCAACTCATGGACCAGGCAGCCCGCAACGGACTGTTCCAGAACCTGGAAATCGGTCGCCCCTATCGCGAACTGGCGCGATTCCGGACGCAACCCATTCCTCCTCTCGCCGACGCCCGCTATCGCCCTCTCGTCCATGCCGACCGCCCGACCCCACGAGCCGCTTCACTGCACCTCAACCCACGCTCCAGCCCCGGACCGGGTTACAGCGTCGAGAAGGCCCACGCGATCCTGGCGGAACGCTACGAGGTTTTGCCCATACCCATCCGCCACACTCTGCCGGCGCTGCTGCAAGACGAGCGAGTGCGGGGTCTGTTCAACAGCCTGCGCGAGGAAGGCTGGAAGGACTGGCACCTGCTCACCGTCGTGATGAACCTGACTGTCAACCACCGCATAGAAGCTCGTTGCGGGTCACTCACTGTAGAACGGTTGGGACAGCTTCGGGAGGCTGTCTTCGACGAGGCGTTGAGGGAAGAGCGACCAGACGACCCGCGCATTTCTCCGGCAGAGATCTCCCGAGACGTCATGATGCACAGAATCCACATGGCGGCCGTGAGCAGCCTACGACGCTGGGGACTGGTGCTCCATCATGGAGACACGTCCGCCGACCCCGTCATGCAGGTACTCGAACACCGCTATGGGTTCTGGACCGACGACATTCCGCACGACGATCCCTTTCAGGGTCTCCTCCCCGCAGGGACCTGATCTTTGCCTGCCTCAGCGTCCGCGAGCGGGCGGGACTGCTGTCGCTGCCCTGGCATGGCATCCGTCCGCCTCCCGGTCCGGGGAGGGGGCTCACGCCTGACCTATCCAAAGGTGGAATGTAAAGGATCTTGCTGGTCAATACTGGAAGATAGTGGAACCTGGTGCTAGCCTTCCCCGCATGGCTGAAACGATGGATGAACTCGAAGACCTGATCTCAGGTCTGCGAGCACGAATCCGTCGCGCGCTGTCCAGTGGGCAGCGCGTCGAGGTTCCTGCACTTCGTGCCGAGCTGCGCGCGGCCGAGCAGCGATGGGATGAAGCCCTACAAGGTATCGAAGCGCCGGACGATGACCAGGCGCATGCACCGCTTATCTCGTTGCCATCCAGCGTGTCGCTGCTCCCTATGCGTGAGCAGGTTCACCAGGTACTCACCTTGCTGGGCGTGCCAGCTGCGCCGAAGCTGATCGTGGCGGTGCATGAGGCGTTCTACGCCGGCGACTTGGTCAGCGCGAAATTGACCAGCCTTCGGCGGGATGAGGAGCGGTCGTTCCGCTCAGCACCCCTCGCCCGCCCGTACTACCTGTGCAGTGCGCTCGCGGTGGACCAGTTGGTCAGCGTGCGAGGTTTGCTGGCCGTTTCTACATGGTCTCTAGATCGTCGGATGATCGGCCCACTGTCGCCGCGTGTCGATTTCCTGTCAGGGGCGATCCGGCTGGCTGAGCACGTCGAGCGGACCGGTGATCCGGGGCCGCAGGCGAGCAGGCTTTTGTGGCGGTTCGCGACCAACATTCCGGGCGCGGCGGAATCATTTGACGCCGCCAAGCCGGCGGCGATCATCTCAGCAGCGAGGGCCGAACTCGAAGTCCACCACGACTCCGATCGTGCACAACGCAAGGCTGCCGCCGACACAGCACGCCGTCGACTCGACGACGTTCAACAGCTGTTCGGTGCTTCACCGCTTAGAGCGGTACGCAGCGCTACCTAGCAACTTCACCGATACCGGCGGCCCGGTACCGCGAAGCCCGGACCCCGTCTCTGCAGAGGACAGGATGACCGTCGTCGACGACCGTCTCAATGCCATCCGTGGTGCGGCACCGCGAAGGCCGCACAACGCCCGCACTCTCGCTGCGCTTGCCGCCAACCCCGGCTGCCGACGTCGCACCCTCATGGATGCTGCCGGCGTGGACAAGGCCTTGATTGCCGACAGGCTCGGCTACCGAATGACTGTCGGCCAAATGTCGAGCATCGCGCTGGCTCGTGGAAAGAGCTTCGAGGCCCAAGTCAAGGCCGAAGGAGGCAACGACCTTTTGCGTCTGCTCCGGCAACACATCGACCTGCCGACTGCTCAGGCGCACTACCATGATCTAAACCCGGCCGATGACGACGATCGGATCAGTGCCCGGCTTCAGCGGTCCCGTAGCGCTCTGGTGGAAGCAGCACGCGCCTCGGACCCGGTCGGGACGATGTTCGATCATCCGATCCTGCAGCTGACCATGAACGGCGTCCGGGTGCACATCGAGCCCGACTTGATCGCCTTCAAGTTCGGTGACCGCTTCCACATCGTCGAGATCAAGTCCTTCCCGATTGTGGATGGCACGGCGGACTCCGGAAAGGTTGCCGCCGCGGCACAGCAGGCGGCGGTCTACGTACTGGCGATGCGCGAGATGCTGCAGACCGCTGGGCTCTCCCCGGAGTTGGTCTCCCACGAGGTGATCCTCGTATGCCCCAAAGACTTCAGTAATCAGCCGGTAGCAGAGCTGATCGACGTGCGTAAGCAGCTTGCATCCTTGAAGCGGCACCTGGCCCGCATGGAGTCGATCGAGGATCTTCTGCCGCTACTGCCCGCATCGCTGACCTTCGACCTGCTGCTGGACCGCGACGGCCAGCCGACCCGTAGCCCCGAAGAGCTCGCTGTAGATCTCGCCCGGGTCGCCGCGCGTTACTCACCGGACTGTCTGGAGAGCTGCGAGCTGGCTGGTGTGTGCCGGGCGGAGGCAGACGGCACCGTTCCGGTGCTCGGCCGGGTGGTTCGCGAGGAGTTGGGCGGCATCGACTCCATCGCTGAAGTTGTCGGGCTGGCCACCGGCGTCCGGCAACCCGACAACAGTCAGCGTCAGACCGCCCGCCTGCTGCGCGCGGCCTATCAGATGCGGCAGCAGGCCCTGGAGCCGCGACGATGACCATGATGACATCGTTGGCCCGGGCGCTTGCCGCCGATGCGCAGGCTCCGCAGCGCTTGACCATGTATCGCCATCTGCACATCTCCGACCACTCGATCGTGATGGTGCCGATCACTCTCGCGGGCGAAACGAACGCCCCCCTGGCAGTGATGGTCGGCACCGACCCCGAACGGCCAGAAGTGATAGTCACTCGCCAGCCGCGCGAGCGCGCCGAACGGCTGCGCTTCGCGGAACGGCTCGCCGGGCACCTGCTCTACCCGATTGCCTCTATGGCGGCTACCACACAACGGATCGAAAGCCGTGGACCGGAACTGTCGGTGCGGGCAACCGAGGCACCACAGATCTGGGTTCCGAACCCGGCCGGCATCGACTACGTCCGGCTCCTCGGACGGATGACGCGGTTCCGGTCCAGCGAGGGCCGCTGGGCTGTCGCCCCGTCCGTACGGCAACTGGGTATCTGGCTGACCTGGCTGGCGGAACAGGCCGAGTTCGCGGACTCCTGCGTGCTGGTGCCGGCCACCCGGGCGCTGAGCTGTGTATGGGCGACCGGGCAGAGCGATGTCGAGGACGGCAATCTCGCCGCGCTGATGGCCTGGCTGGCGCCGCCGCCGGGAATGGCGATCACCGACGCGGTGCGCCGTGCCGAGGATCCGGCCCTGTGCCCGCCGGCGGGCCCGGCAACCGATCCCACCTTCGACCGTCTGTTCCTGCAGCCCACTCTCAGAGATCTCGCGGCGGCGTCGACGGAACCCGCCAGACGGCAGGTCCTCAGCCGGTTGACCAGCATGCTCCTAGAGCAGATGAGACCGACCTGGGATCTGGTGTGGCATGCCATCGAACTGCTTCGGCAGGAGCCGCCGGCGCCGCGGGTGGCGCGCCGATGGGAGCGGCAGCGCGACCGCTTCACCGCCTTCCACTACTACGTGACGAACGGCGGTAACCCGCAGGCCAAGCGGGACAACGCGGTACGCGGCGCACAGCGCCTCGCCGAAATGGAACAACGGCTGGCCAGCTTCAACGCCGAGCGCGCCTACGACGACCCGCTCGTGATCGCCGACTACCGGCTCGCCGGCGAGGCGTTCGCCGGCACGGTCGTCAAGAGCGACGCCACGCGCCGGGTACGCGCAACACAGAAGCTCGTGCCACGCCCCCTGGTCACCGTCACCACCGCCGACCCGGTCCGTCTCGAAGAGGGACAACAAGTGCATGACCCGGGCCGCAACGGCCAGCGGGCGCTGATCACCCGTATCGAGGAGACCACCGACGGCTGGATCATCGAACTCGAACTGCAGGACAAGATGGGCCGCGGACGGACCCCGGCACCAGGCTCTGTCCCAGCCACCGGTGACGAGGTGGTCTACACCGCACTCGCCGACACCTTCGTGCGCCGCAGCCGGGCATGGCCGACCCGGGACGACATTCCGTGGACTCACGGCGGGCCGCCGCCCGAGTATGTTCCCGTACCGGACGACGCGGTGGAGGACTGGTCATGACCTCACCTCAGCAACTCGCCGAAGCCCGAACCGCCGAGATCATCGCCGACTTCACCAGCACCCAGCAGCAGGGCGTCGTCGTCGATTCACCGCCCGGAGCGGGTAAGTCCACCCTCGTTGTCCGGGTCGCCGCGGAGGTCGCCGAAGCCAGCGAGCCGATCATGGTGGTCGCGCAGACCAACGCGCAGGTCGATGACCTGACCAGGAAGATCGCCGAGCGGCTGCCGCATCTGCTGATCGGGCGGCTCACCCGCGAGGACTACGGCCCACCCACCTGGGTGCAGCTGCCGAACGTGCAGATCGGCAGCCGTCTGGACACGCTCGGGGACTGCCGGGTCGTGGTCGGAACCGCGGCGAAATGGAGCCGGGCGGAGACAGCGGGGAAGCTTCCCTGGGCGATCGTGGACGAGGCGTATCAGATGCGCTCCGACATGCTCCTGCTCGTCGCCGCACTGTTTCAGCGGATGCTGTTCGTCGGTGACCCCGGGCAGCTGGACCCGTTCTCACCGGTCGACGGTGAGCGGTGGGCCGGCCTGCCATGGGATCCGATGCAGAGTGCCGTGGCCGTGCTGCTCCGCAACAACCCGGACATCACGCCGCACCACCTGCCCCTGTCGTGGCGGCTGCCGCCAAGCGCGGCCGGGGTCGTGCAGGAGGCGTTCTACCCGTTCACCCCCTTCCAGCCCGGCACCACCGCCGTCGACCGCAACGTCGTGCTGCGGGTTCCCGGCCTGCGGCCCACACCGGTCGACGAGGTGATCAGCATGGCAGCCGAGACCGGGTGGGGCTTCTACGAGCTGCCGCATCGCAACACGGTACGCACCGATGAAGAGGCGATCGCCGCGACGGCCGACATCGCTGCGCGCCTGCTGCAGCGGGGCGCGGAAACGTACTGCGAACACGCCCGCGGCGGACGTCTGCTGGCTGCCCACCGGATCGCCGTCGGCGCAGCGCACCGCGACCAGGTGGCCGCGCTCGGCCGCGAACTCCGTGCCCGTGGCGCCACCGGTATCCGGGTGGATACCGCCAACCGGCTGCAGGGCGCCGAGTTCGACATCACCGTCATCCTGCACCCCCTGTCCGGGCGGATCGACGCCACCGCATTCCACCTCGAATCCGGTCGCCTGTGTGTCCTTGCCTCCCGGCACCGGCACGCCAGCATCGTCGTGGGCAGAAAAGGCATTCCGGAGCTACTGGACGCGCACCCGTCCACCGAGCCGATGCACCTCAGATCGTTCATCAAGTTCCCGGACGGGTGGGAAGCCAACCAGGCCGTCCTCGCCCACCTCGACGGTCACCGGGTCAGTGCCCCTGCCTGACTTCGGCGAGCCGCTTCCACGCCAGCGCACGTTTCCCTTCACGAAAGGGCCACCGCCACATGCAGGTGCTGCACACCTCCGACTGGCACGCCGGACGCACCACGTACAACCATTCCCGCGCTACCGACCTCGACGACGCCCTCACCGAAATCATCAGCATCGCCCGCGACGTGCGCCCCGACGCGATCGTCAACTCCGGTGACCTGATCGACCACTCCAAGGTCAGCCACACCGAAATCGAACGCGTCGTCGACGCTCTCGCCGAACTCGCGGCCATCGCCCCCACCATCGTGGTCGCCGGCAACCACGACAACTTCAGCCAGATGCGTTACCTCGACCGGCTCGGACGTGTCAACCGGCTCTACTTCGTCAACAAGCCGGTCGGCATCAGCGGCGACCACCTCATACTCCCCGGCCGCGACGGCAACACGCTGCGGCTGGGAGCTCTGCCGTTCGTGTCCGCCGAACGCGGCATCGACGTCTTCGATGACCCACGCCGATGGGCCGGCGCCTATCGGGCCCGCATCGCCGACCTGCAGGCCAGGATCACCGCCGGCCTCACCGCCAACCTGGACCCGACCCGCGAGCTGACCGTCTTCGCAGCACACCTGCACGTCACCGGCGCCGGGCTCTCCGGCAGCGAGCGTGCCCGCCACTGCAGCGACGACTACGCCTGCGATCCCGCCGCCATCCCGCCGGTCGACTACGCCGCGTTCGGGCACATCCACGACCCGCAAGACCTTCCCGGTCCTGTCCCCGGCCGCTACGCGGGCTCCCCGATCCCGCTGGACTTCGGGGAGGCCGGACAGCGTAAGAGCGTCACGCTGGTCACCCTCGAGCCCGGCAAGCCAGCGCGCTGTGAGCCGATCGAACTCAGAGGCGGCCGCGCTCTGATCCGGTTCGAAGGCAGCCTCACGGAACTACAGTCGCAGGTCGATACGATCGGCGACGCCCTGTGCCTGGCCACGGTACACACCGACACGCACGACCCCGCCCTGTCGCAACGCGTCCACGACCTCCTCGAACGGGCAACCGTCCTGGACGTGCAACAGCGCGTCGCCGGCACCCGCGGCAGCGCCCTGGTGGTGGAACCCGGCACCGTCACCACCCAGCGACCACTGCTCGACTCCTTCAGCGCCTACCTGCAGCAGATCGACACCCGCACCGCCCCCGCCGCCACGGTAATGGCACTCATGGCGGAGTTCCTCGCCGCCGACCACGAGGACCGCGACCCGTGCTTCGCCGTCGAAACGCTGCTCACCGACGACCACGTGACAGGGGCCACCGCATGAGACCTCTCGAACTCACCTTCTCCGGGCTGCGGTCATACCGCAGCCGGCAACACATCGACTTCCGCGGCCATAGCCTCGTAGGAATCACCGGCGACACCGGCGCCGGCAAGTCGTCCATCTTCATCGCCATCAACTTCGCGCTCTTCGGAGCATGCACCTTCGAAGCCGCCACCCCGAAGGTCCTCATCGCCGACGGCGGCGACGGAATCCTCGCCGTGGAACTGATCTTCGAAGCGCGCGGCAAAGAATGGAAGGTCAGCCGGCGGCTGTCGAAGACCTCGACCAACTCCCACCACCGGCTCGAAGCCGTCGACGGCTCCGAAACACGGGTCGGCCGCGACGCCGCCAACACACGCATCCAGCAGCTCATCGGCCTCGACCAGAAGACTTTCGTCCGCTCGGTGCTGCTCCGGCAGGGCAAGTTCGAAGAACTGCTGCACGCCTCACCCGCGGAACGCACTCGCATGCTCAAAGGCCTGCTCGGCCTCGACATCCTCGACACCATCGCCCAGCAAGCCCGCGACCGCCGAGACGCGATCATCCCTCAACTGCATACGCTCAACGAGCGAAAGGCCGCCCTGTTTAAGAATCCGCAGGACACCGCAGCCCAAGCCGATATTGAGATCGGACAGGCCGACGAGCAGATCAAGCAGCTCAAGAGGGCACAGGACCAACTCGCCGGCCTCGACAAGCAGCGCACCGACGCCGAACACGAACGCGACCAGCTCCTGGAGCTGGCCGGCGCCCTTACCTCCGCGCTGGAAACCGACGCGCCCGAGCAACTGGCAAGGCTCGCTGCCGACGATGCGGCGCTCGCGACCGAGGACGGGGCGCTGGCCGCCGAGCTGGCACCGTTACGGCAGCAGCGCCACGAACTCCTCGACGAGCTGGGGGACCGCCGACCGGGCGGTCCACTCGCCGATGTACCCGCCACCGCGGCCACGACGCTCGGACAGTTGCGCGAGGTCATCGAGCAGGAGGCCGAAGCCAGCAGCCGCCACGCCGCTGCGGCCACCGAGTTGGGCAATGTGCAGAACGAGGCAACCGGCATCGAAGCGGAAGCGACCGATCTCACCACACAACGCCTCACTCTGGAGCACGAGCACAAGGACGCCGAATCCGCCGACGCCGACCTCCAGAAGCAACTCGACGCCTGGCGGACCGACCTGCGCACCGCCCGGGAGCTCACGGCCAGCGTTATACGACTCGATCAGGAGCTGAAAGACCAGCAAGCGGATCATACGACGGCAGCCGCGACCCTGGAGCAGCACCGCGCGACCGCGGAGCAAGCCGACCAGGCGATAACGGCGGCCGAGGAGACCCTCGAAGCGCAGAAGCGCCTGAACGCCGCCGCCTATGCCGCCACCGACCTCGGGCCGGGCGACGCCTGCCTGATCTGCCAACACGAGCTGCCTGATGGCTTCGTGCCCCCGCATGCACCGGCCCTACACACCGCCGAGCAAGCACTGCAGACGGCCCGAGCCCAAGCCAAGCGCACGGCCAACCTGGTCACGGCTTCGCTCAGCAAGGAACGGGAGACGCACACCCTCGCCGACCAGACGGCCACCCGACTCGCCGAAACGTCCGCCCAGGTACATGACGCCCTCTCGGTTCTCACCCGTCAGCTAGGCCCTGTCGACCTCGATCGATCTGACGATCAGATCCTGCAAGGGCCTCTCAAAGTCCTCGCCGATGCCCAAGAGCAGACCGCGGCCAAGGCCGCCGAACTCGAGAAAGTCCGCGACAGCGCCGCGGAAGCCACCGCGACCGCCAAAGCCATCAACAAAGATATTGCCAGCCGCACCAGACAGATCGAGAAGGCCGCCGAGCACCTCGGCGTACTGCGCAGCAGAATCACCGGACTCCTACGGCAGCTGCCGACCGAGTACCGGCCGGAACAGCCAAGCCCGGATCAGGTAGACCAACTAAAGAAGCAAGCCGCCGCCGACCGGCTACGGCTGGGCGAGCAGTGGAACACGCTCACCCAGCTCGGTACTGCAATCGAGAACCTCGAAGAACGCCGCGCTGAGCTGGCCACGAGGCGTGCCGACCACATCACAGCCCCGGCACAGCGGAGCCAGCAGCGCATGCTGGCGATCACCGCCGGCTACACAACGCTCGGGGCAGTACTACACAGCCCACCCGCCAGCACCCTCGACCTCACCGCCGATCTTGTCGCCCAAGCCCAATGGGCCATCGAAACGAAGGACCTCGCTCAGCAGGCAGTCGAGGCGGGGCGTGCTCGCGCCGCAGCCATCACCCCTCTGCTCGAGCGAATCGCCGGCCAGGCAGCCGACATCACCAACAATGCACCGACCGACGGCAAACCCATCGAATCAGCGTACGACGATGCCGTCGGCTGCCGTGCCGTCGCTGTGGAGACTCGCGACACGGCACTCACCCAGATCCCGATCATGGACGACCTGCAACGCCGCATCACGGCCGTCCAGCCCCACCTCGACGCCCTCAACGTCCTCGTCGAACTGCTCGGCAACGGAAAGTTCGGCACCGCCGTGGTTCAAGAACGCCAGCAAAACCTGCTCGGATCCGCCACCAAGATCATTCGCGACATGACCCTCGGCCGGTTCGCGTTCGGCCCCGACTTCCAGATCTACGACTCCCACACCGGCAGCCTCCGCGACGTCAAGACCCTCTCCGGCGGCGAGACATTCCAGGCCAGCCTCGCCCTCGCCCTCGCCGTCGTCGAACAAGCCAGCAGCAGCGGCGGGAGAGCCGAATCGCTGTTCCTGGACGAAGGCTTCGGCAGTCTCGACCACAACGCCCTCACCTACGCCCTCGACGCCCTGTCCACACAGGTCACCGCTGGTCGACTCGTCGTCGTGATCAGCCACATGCTCGCCGTGGCCCAGCATGTCCCAGCACTTCTGCGTGTCTCGAAGAACGGCGCCGGGAGCACCGTGCGCTGGGCGACCGATACCGAACTGCACGAACTCGCCGACGCCCTCGAAACCGGTTCCCTACACATCTGACCCGTCCCCAGCACCGATCCGTCCAGAGAAGTAGGAGCCATGGCACCGCAAGCGGGCAGTTGTCCTTGTCACCTGACCACGACTCGGGTGACTGTTCCCATGCCCGGGCCTCTACGAGTGGGCAGCAACTTACCCAAGCGGACCTTGGCCAGTCTCGATCTCGGGAGACTAACCAGTTCAGTCGGGAGAGCCTCGGCGATCACCGCCGGCAGGATGACCGGCAACAATGGGCAAGGTCTTCCGTGTCGTACCTGCGCCGTACGCTGAGGGCTGATGGCTACACGAGGTGTTGAAGGTGCTTACCAGGGAGCGCTGCGGGCGTTTCAGAATCCGATGCTCGCCTTGCTTCATCAGACGCATGCACCGTTCGTGGTGACGGCGTTGGCGATGGTCTTCACCGCAGAGCGCCCGACGGTCGCGGTGGCGGACGCGCATGCGGAGATCAACGACGCCCTTGACCAGTTGCGGGCTGCTGGCTACGGCGACGAGGACAGCCAGCCGCTGCCCGCGGGCAACGCGCGCGATCTTTGCCGGCAGTGGGTGCAGGCGGGGTGGTTGGTGCGGCAGGTGTCCGACGACGATGCCGAGGTGTATCGGCTCTCGGCGTACGGCGTCGGTGCGCTCGAGGTGGCTGGCCGGGTCGGCGGAGCGCATACGAGGGTGTCGGAGTCGCGGGTCAGGACGCTGCTGGAGGCGATCGAGCGACTTGCGCAGGACGCGGATCCCGACCTGATGTCTAGGATGGTGCGCCTGCACGAGGAGATCCAGCAGCGGCAGAAGGAGCTGACCCGGCTCGAAAAGGGCGGCGCCGTCGAGACGGTCGACGACGAGCAGCTGCTCGAAGCGGCCGAGAATGTGCTGCACTTGGCGCGGGAGCTACCCGCGGATTTCGCCCGTGTGGCAGAGTCCATCAAAGCCATTCAGCGCGACGTCGTCGCCGAATTGCGGCACGACGTGCGGCCCACCGGTGAGGTGCTGCGCGAGTACCTTGCGCGCGGCCAGCGGATCCTGGATGCGACACCGGAAGGCCGTGCGTTCGCGGGGGCGCTTCGCCTGATCGGAGACCCGGCGCAGATCGATGGCCTGTGGGGCCAGCTGCGTACCGTGCTGCGGCACCGTTTCACTGAGCTGCTGCCGCAGCAGCAGCGGCGCGAGCTGACCGAGATATCGCGGCGGATCGAGCAGGGCGTCAAAGAGGTGCTGGCCGCCCAGCGGCAGGCATCGCATGTCATCACCACCCAGGTACGCAACCACGATCCGATGCGGGACCGCCAGGTGGACGAACTGCTGAGGGACGTGATGTCGAGCCTGCACAAGTGGATTCCCGGCTCTCGTCGCGGCGAGGCCGTCGAGTCGCTGCGTCGCCTGCCGGTTGCCGACGTCGGACACCTGCGTCAGCGGATGAGCGACCCTCGGCCACCGCAGCCTCCCGCGCCGTTGCGGGACTGGGACGAGACTGAGGACATGCCGGCCGCGGACACGCGGGCATGGGGCGGCCCCCGGTACGCCGAGTTGCGCGCGCACCTGGAAGCCTTCGCGGGCGGGGCAGCGAGCGTCGATGTGGTGGCCGCGTTCCGCGCAGCAAGCGAGGAGATCCAACGGCCGGTTGATCTGCTCGGCCTGCTGGAGATCGCTCATGACGCCGGAATGACCGAGACGGCCGAGGTCGCGGTGGTCGACACGGTGCGACCTGATCGGACCCGGCGACGGTTCGCTCTCGGCAGTGTGGTGGCGGCGAATCCGGCGGGCGCAGACAGGAGCGGCAGCGATGACTGAGCCGGTCGGCACCGACGAGGGCTGGTCGGCAGGGGTGGCGGCCGGGTTCATCGACCCGGTCTCGATGGAGGAAGATCCAGCCGAGCTGTTCGCCGGCGACGCGGGCACGCTCGACGCCGACGTACGCCGGGTGCTGGTCCAGTTGTTACGGCGCAAGTTCCTGCTCGCCGAGAAGAACCCGGCGCACTGGCGCACGTTGCTGGAGAACCAGCAGATCATCGAATCGCGTATGCACGACCTGTTCGTCCGCCTCGTGGTCGACCACGACCGAGGCGTCGCTTTCAAGCAGCAGGTGCGGTCAGTGGAGTTGGACGTGCCGATCCTGCTCAAGGACGATCCCTACAACCGGGCCGAAACTCTGGTCCTGGTACATCTTCGCACCGTATTCCAACGGGAACGCGGCACGGGCGAGACGTCCGCGCGGGTGGACATCGAAGAACTGGAGCAGACCGTGCTGACCTACTTCGACCCGCACGACCACAACCTGGCCAGGCGCCAACAAGAGGTGCGCAACGCGGTGCAGCGGCTGGTCACCGAAGGTCTACTCGCGGAGGAGTCCGCAGGCCGGTATCGGATCACCCCGATGGTGGAGGTCGTACTGAGCACGGAGAAGCTCGCCGAGCTGAATCAGTGGCTACACGCACAGAACGAGGCCACGGCGTGAGCATGATCGACACACTGTTCGGGCTGATCCCGGCAGCGTCGCGAGGCCAGCAGTGGGTGGCGCGGGACCTGCAACTGGTCAACTGGGGCGGCTACGACGGGTATCACCACCTGCGCCTCGCCCCTGGCGCGACCCTGCTGAGCGGAGGTTCCGGATCAGGTAAGTCGACGCTGATGGACTCGTACATCGCATTGCTCATGCCGCACACGACTCCCTTCAATGGAGCGTCCAACGGCGGAGTGGTCGGCCGGCCCCGGGGCAAGGACCAGCGCAACATCCTCTCCTACGCGCGTGGCAAGCTCGACGAGTCCCGCACCGACGGTGAGACGAAGTTGCGGGTGCTGCGTGGCGACGGCCGCGACACCTGGTCCGCCATCGCAATGACATGGGTGGACCACACCGGTGCCGAGTTCACCGCGCTGCGGGCTTGGTACGTTCCGTCGTCGGCTCGCAGCCTGGACGACGTCGTGCCGGTACGCGCCACCTGTGACCACGGATATCAACTGCGGGCGCTGGAAGGCCCGGCGGGCAAGAAGTTCACCCGTACGGACGTCACGGCAACCGGCTTGAACTGGAGCGAAACCGACCGGGACTTCACCGCACGTCTGCACACCACGCTCGGCATCGGCGCCGCCGGCGACGGGCACAAGGCGGTCGCGTTGCTGGGACGAATTCAGGCCGGCCAGCAGATCACCACGGTCGACGCCCTATACAAGACGATGGTTCTGGAGGAGCCGTCCACGCTGGCTACTGCAGACGCGGTGGTGCAGCAATTCGACGAGCTGTCCGGCATCCGGGCCAGGATGATCACAGCCCGCCAGCAGGTGAAGGCGTTGACCCCGATCCGTGAACACCGGCGCACCATCGACGAAGCGGTGGACCGGCTGCGTTCGATCGACGAGATCGGATCCTTTACTGATGCGGCGTCGCCTGCCGCGTTGTGGCGTCATCAACGCCGGCTCGACCTGTTGCGCTCGGCCGAGAGTGACTTGGACCAGCGGCACCGCCGGGCACAAGAGGAACTGGCGGAGACCAATGCCCTGGTCAATGCGGCCGAGGCGCAGCGCGACGGGGTAGCCGACACCATTCGTGCGTCCGGCGGCGACCGCATGGAAACCGCACAGCGGGAGATCCGCGTCGTGGAGCAGCGGCTGGGCGACGTCGAACGCGCACGGGAGCGACTGGACCGGGTGCTGGTCACGATCGGCGCCTCGGTCTCGACCGCTGATGACTTCGCCGGACTGGTCGAGATGGCGCATCGCTCTCTGGCTGACGTCGATGCCCGCAGGACTGCTCAGCACGCGTACGCCGAGGCGGTGGCGGAGAAGAAGGAGGCCGAGCGAGAGCTAGAAGGGTTGCGCGCCGAGCGCAACGCAGTCCAGGCCCGCCGGGGCAACATCCCGACTGACCTGCACGCGGCTCGCGCAGCGTTGGCCGAGGCCGCCAAACTCAGTCCCGACGACCTGCCGTTCGTCGGCGAGTTGATCGAGGTACGGACGGAGTTCGAGCCGTGGCGCGAGGCGTTCAACCTCGCGCTCGGCGGATTCGCTACCCGGATGCTGATCGACATCGGCAGATTGAACACGTTCCGCGAGGCGATCAACTCGGTGCCGACCACAAGGCGGGTCCAGTTCGAGGGCGTGCGCACCGGGTTGCGCGACGAGGTCGGACTGGACGGCAAGACGCTCCCGGGCAGACTCGACTATCGGCCGTCGCCGTTCACCGCCTGGCTCAAGGGCGAACTCGCCCGCCGGTTCGCCTTCGTCTGCATCGACACGCCCCGGCTGCTGCCGCAGTACCCCAAGGCCCTCACGATCACCGGCCAGACCTCGGAAGGTGGCCGGGGCGCGCACGGCGGCCACGGCCGGGCCAACGTGCTCGGCTTCACGAACAGCAGGACGCTTGCCGAGCTTGAGGACCGGATCAACCTCGCCCACAAGCGCCTCGACGATGCTGTCGCGAGGGCTTCGAGGGAGGAGGAGAACCTCAACTCGATGGAAGCCAGACGCACGGCCTACCGGACCTTGACCGAGTTGTCGTGGGATCAGGTGGATGTCGACGCGGTCCGGGCGGAACGGGACCGCTGGAACCGCGTCCTCGACGAAATCCGCGCCGGCAATCCGGAGATCGATCAGCTGCAGCGCCAGCTGGACGACCTCAAGCAGCAGGTCAGGAATCTGACCGAGCGTGTCGGCCGGCAAAAGGACACCCTGAAAGCGGTCGGGAAGTCATGGGCGTCGACCGTCGACGAGGTGGATCGCGCCCAAACGGCGCTCGACACGGCCGCCGAGTCAGGCGTCGACCTCAGCGAGGAACACCGGGACTACCTGGAGACGCTTTTCGATAGCGACACGGACAGCACCAGCCCGGCGGACGTGCTCGCGCAGTTCGACGCAGGAGTGAAACGCGCCACCGAGCGGCTCGACACCGACCGGCGATCCGCGACGGAGTCGATCGGCCGGTCGAGGAAGGCGCTGCACGATGTCTTCTCGATGTTCCTCGAGCGCTGGCCGAACCCGAACCTCGGCATCGACCCGGACGGCTCCTACCGCGACTTCGACCGCTTGCTCACCGACCTGGAGACCAGTGGCCTGCACGAGCTGGAGACCGACTGGCGAGACAGTCTGCTCGACCTGTCCGGCAACGACCTGACCGGCCTGGACAGCGAGCTCGCCGCCGCTGTCCGGGAGATCCGCGACCGGATCGACCCCGTCAACCGCATCCTCGCCGAACTGCCGTTCGCCGACGACAAACACCGGTTGCGCATCGACCCGCAAGAGAGCCACTCCACGGCGCGCGCTCGCTTCCGCAAGGAGCTACGCGACGTACGCGCCTTCATCGACCAGGCGGCAACAGACGACGACCGGGAACGCGCCTACCACCGGATGACCAAGGTGATCGACCGCATCCGCCGCACCGCGCCGGATTTCGCCGACCTCATCGACGTACGCAACCACGTCCGGATCAGTGCCGAGAAAATCGACCTCGACGGCAGGCACGTCGCCGTCTACGACCACATCGGCGAGAAGTCCGGCGGCGAGTCGCAGGAGCTCGTCGCGTTCATCGTCGGCGCCGCACTGCGCTACCAACTGGGCGATGCGGGCGCCACCCGTCCCCGCTATGCCCCTGTCTTCCTCGACGAGGCGCTGATCAAGGCGGACGCGCACTTCACCGGCCGCGCCATCGGCGCGTGGCGCGGACTGGGCTTCCAGCTCGTTATCGGCGCCCCAAACGACAAGCACAGCGCGATCGAACCGCACGTGGACGCAGAGTACGTGATCCTCAAGAACGCCCACGGCCGATCCTGGGCGAAGCTCCTGGTAGGTGTTCCGGACGCATGAGCCCACTCGTCACCCCACGAGACGCCGTTGCGGCTGTCCGAAGCAAGATCGAACAGAAGTGGGCGGAAGCGGTGTGCGCGGAACTCGGTGTCGGCGACCGAGTCGTATTCTCCGTTCGGCTCCGCCCAGGGCTGAGGACCGGTAAGGCCGTCGAGCAGCTCGGGCATACCACCTGGCACGGCTGGCACATGCAATGGCGCGACTTCAGCAGTCAGCTCCCCGCCGGCGTGGAAGTCGTCCGCACTGCGGTGACCATCCGAGGAGTCGCTGGCGACTTCCCGGCCGTGCTCAATGCAGACCTGGATGGCGCCGCCACGCTTATCACCGACACCGATAACGATGCTGAACCACCGACCGTGGAAATCGGCCGGGCCCGTGCGCTGGCATCGACCATGCGATCCGCCGGCGCCACCCTCACCCCGGCCACGCTCCGGGCCGTCTACGGCCTTCCAACCAACGACGTGGACGTGCTGATCAACGCAGTGACCTGGCTACGCCAGCACCCCGACGCCGGCAACTGGACACTGCGGCAACTTCCGGTGCCCGGGATGCACACCAAATGGCTCGACACCCACGGCGCGCTGTTGCGCGACGTTGCTGGACGTGATGTCCGGAATGAAGTCCGGCCTCGGCTGACCGTCATGCATCTAACCTATGTCGACCCACACCACGCCGGGTCGGGCCGACGCAGGCACGATGCCTGGACCACCGGGGACGTGCACGACATCGCCTACCAGCCGCGCGTCGTCCTCGTCGTGGAGAACCGCGACTCCCGCCTCTGGTTTCCGCCGGTCAGCGACACGATCGTGGTCGAGGGAGGCGGCAAGGCCGCAGCCGCCCTACTCGCGAACGTGCCCTGGATCCGCTCCGCGAATCACGTCGTCTACTGGGGCGACATCGACGCGGACGGGTACGCGATCCTCAACCACTTCCGCGCCACGCTCGCCGTGCCCGCGCCAGACGGTGCACCAGCTAAACATGTCACCTCCATCCTCATGGAAGCCACCGACCTGCACCACTACTCCCTGCATGGCGTAAACCACGACAAGGCCGGCCGGCCCATCAAGCCGTCACGGGAGCTCCTGCCGCATTTGACCGAATCCGAGACCGTCGCGTACGCCACCATCGCTACCGCGGGCCCCACCCCGTTTCGCCGAATCGAACAAGAAGCCATCCCTCTCACCCACGCCGTAACTCAACTGCTACGGATCTTGAAGGGACGGGGATCAGATCCGTGGCACCCACGTCCGTCGTCGTAATAGACACAGTCACCGCTCGGTACCCAGATCGAGCCCTGGCGAGCGGCCAGCGCATCATCCTGCCCAGCGAAGCCGAATGGGAAGCGGCAGCAGGCAACAGCCACGGCGACCTTCACCCCTGGGGAGACACCGCCGACCCGCGGCGGGCCAACATCCGCGCCACCGGCATCGGCGCGGTCGTCGCCCCCGGTCGGTTCTCCCCCGAAGGCGACAACCAGGCCGGCCGCCAGGAGCTAATCGGCAACGTCTGGGAATGGACCCGCAGCCTGTGGGGGTACAGCGGAAACCACCCGACATTCGGCTACCCCTACCGCCACGACGACCGACGCGAGACAGCCAGCACCCGACCGGGAGCGCGATACGTCATCCGCGGCGGAGTCTTCTACTACGCCACCGAATGCGCGAACTCGTTCACCCGCAATCGCATGCTCGCCACCGATCGGGCGGGTTCAGAGTGGCGTCGAACAACGCCAGGGAGACAATGTCGTAAGCGGCCTGACGCATTGGGATGAGGAGACAACCGTCTCGGGCCACGCATATTGGAGGCGATCCGGTGGGCAGGTCTCGCCGTCACCGAAGCGGCGAGACCGCACTTCACGGCCAGCAGCGGCACAAAACGCCAACCTCATGGGCACCGCTGGCGTCAACCTTTTCCAGCCACTCGCATCCGGCATATGCGCGCTGTGGTCACTCAACTGCACTGGTCTTGGCAGAGGCACGATCGAAGAGGCGTTGGCGCTCGGCGGCCACGACCTCTCGGACGAGTTCGGCCTCGGACAAGTCCACTGCTTCCGGCGTGGAGTCGGCCATGTCGCTGACGCGGGCGAACTCGTTGAAGAGCTGCTTCTTGCCCGCCAGCAGTTCGGTGATGCGTTGGTCGACGCTGTCCTCGGAGAGCAGTCGGTGGACCTGCACTGACTGCACCTGACCCATCCGGTGTGCGCGGGCGACGGCCTGCGCCTCGGTGGTGGGCTTGAGCTGAGGTTCACAGATGACGACGACGGATGCGGACTGGATGTTTAGCCCGACGCCGCCGGCCACAATCTGGGCAACGAGGACGGCGCCGTGCCTGGCCGACGAGAACTGGTCCACCATCTGCTGGCGTTGGTTAGCTGGCACCGACCCAGTGAGTGGCCCGAACACTGGCCCCGGCAGCGCCCGAGCTACCAGGTTGAGCACTTCTCTGAAGTGGGAGAACACGATAACTCGCCGCTCGTTCTCCTCCGCTTCGCGGACAATCTCGATCAGGCGCTGCATCTTCGTGGACTGGGCTGCCTGGAGCATCGCCGCCTGGCGCATCTCCATAAAGTTCCCGCGCTCGACCGCGCCCCGGTACCGCGAGCTGTCCGACGCGGACATGGGAAGCCATTCCTCAACCTCGATGAGCTCGGGGAGTTCGGTCAGCACGTCCTCCTGGTTCCGGCGCAGGTACGCCGGCGCGATCTGCCGGCGGAACGTCCGCGGTGACAGGTCGGTGGCGTCGACGGTGAGGTCAGGGCGTACGTAGGAGGCCAAGTTGCGGAACTCATCGACCTTGTTCTCCAGTGGCGTACCGGTGAGGAGGATTGCCCGATCAGCGCGCGCGACGAGGTGCTTCGTCCGGATCGTCCGCTGCGCCTGAGGGTTCTTGATGTAGTGGGCCTCGTCGACCACGATGCACGCCAGGTCGCGGAGTCCCCGCAGCGCCAGTTCCCACCACGCCAGCGTCTCGTAGGTGGTGATGGCCACGCCGCCATCACGCATCCAGGTGCGGGCTGCGCGGTCACGTTCCGGACCGTGGACCCGATGCGCTCGTAGCTTCGATTTGCTGGAAACCTCGCGGACCCAGTTGGTCACCACTGCGGCTGGGCAGACCACCAGGAAATGGGTGTTGCCTCTGCTGCGGAGGTGCGCGAGGACGGCGATCGCCTCGATGGTCTTACCGAGGCCCATCTCGTCCCCGATGATGACCTTGCGCTGGACGAGCGCGAAGCGGGCTCCGAAGCTCTGATAGCCACGCAGCGATGCTGTTATATGTTCACCGTTGAGTGCCTGGTCCCGGACCGCCTGGATGATCTCCTCCGGGAGATCTCCGTGCACCGCATTCTCGTCCTCGGTGACGAACCCCAGCTCGGCTAACATGGAAAAGTAGTCGGCGGGTCGGGCAAGGAAGTCGTCCCACGGGTCCACGCCGACGTTCTTCCGGCCGGATGCGGACGACATGCCGAGCAATTCGGCCCGCCGTTTGACGATCTGGATGCTCTCGGAGAGTCCCGCAGCGGCGAGTTGCCTGGCCGGAATGACGAGGAGGTGGCTGGTTTCGCGGTGGATCGCTGACCGCAGCGGTGCAAGTTCGGATGCACGTTCGAGGTCGGCAGCCGCTCCTCGGGTCTGCCGGCACGAGTCCCATTCGGCGAGGCAGCGCAGCAGCTGGGTGGTCTCCGGGTGGCGGTGGTTGATGTCGACGCGGACCGGCATCTCGTCGTACGTCGTCTGCCAAATGGATTGCGCTGCTCCGAGCATGCGGCGTGCTGAGGTCTCCCCAACGCCGGGAAGCATCTGGAGGGACAAGCCCCTATTCAGTACCTCCTGCACTGTGCTGATCCGCGCCTCGGCGAGTGCCCCCAGCCGGAGTCGATCGCGGGTAGCCGTCTTCAACGCATCCGCGGGCATTTCCTGCAGGATCCGTTGGACCTCAGCGCGTCTGACCTTGTCACCCGCGTCGTGCGCTGCCGTTCGGTACGAGGATTCGCTGGCGACGACCTTGGCTATGGCGTCCAGCGCCTCTGGCAGTCCGTCGACAACCGACCGGTCCAGGATCTCGGGTGCCGGGCCGGTCTGCCCGGAGACGAGGTCGAAGCGGAGGGTCGGATCGAGCAGGGCCTCGAACCCGAGCCGTCGGGGGTCGACGGGCGAGGTGAAGGCGCCGAGCCGTTCCAACCGACGAGGCCCGTCGTTACCGATGACCGCCGCGTGGTAGCGACGCAGGACCTCGCTGGCCGTGACCGCCGATTGCTTCTTCGCGGACCCGGTGAAGAAGCGACGCAGTCCGAGCATGGGGGCCAGGTCGGCGATAGCGTTGGGTGCATCTTTGGTGACCAAGCGCAGCAGTGCGTGGTCGTCGGGCGTCAGCACGGGAAGCGTGGCCCGCTGCCACAGGCGCCTGACGACCCCAGCGTCACTCGGGCGGAGTGCGAGCACACGCCAGGCGGCCTGGCCAGCCCGGCCCACCATGACACTCCGTGAGCGCATGGCCCGCTCGTCGCTGCTGGCCGCGGCCTGGACAGCCTGGTGCCAGGCCCGTACGTCCTCGGCACGGTGGCGCCACTGCCTGAAGTCCGCCGTGAGGCGACGAATCTCTTCCCGCTCCGTCTTGTTCATGCTCACCGCAGAAATCGAGGGGTTTGAGGACGGTATCGTAGTGCACTCCTTACACGAACGGGCCCTCGTCGGACATCTGTCGGGAAGCTGACGCAGGACAACTACAGCCACCTGCTTCTGCAGTCTGTGCCGATCCTGCGCTCGTCAGTAGTGTCGGTGCTCGTCGGTACGCTCTGCGGGCTGTCAATCAGGAGGTAGCTGGTGAGGCTCGAGGATCTCTCGTCCGGCGTCCGGGTGGCCGGGGTCGTGCCTGGCGAGACGGTCTCGGTCCTCGCTGCCCAGTGGCACGGCCGCGAAGCTGTGGAGCTGACCTACAAGACCCTTGACGGCGGCCTGCGTCAGCAGGTGCTCTTCCGAGCAGACGAGGCCAAACTGAGCCTCTCCGATGCCGGCAGCCGACCGTTCGACGCCACCGCCGAGGAGTTTCGGCTGGTCGCCGAGGCGCAACGGATCTCTCTGGCCGGGCTCTTCGACCCGATGCTGGCGGTGGCCACCAGCGACGTGCAGCCGCTGCCCCACCAGATCCGTGCTGTCTACGGCGAGATGCTCGACCGCATGCCGCTTCGGTTCCTGCTGGCCGACGACCCCGGCGCCGGTAAAACGATCATGGCCGGCCTCTACGTCAAGGAGCTCCTGCTCCGCGACGACGTGAAGCGCTGTCTGATCGTGGCCCCCGGTGGTCTGGTCGACCAGTGGCAGGACGAACTCTTCTTCAAGTTCGGACTGCGCTTCGACATCCTCACAACGGCCATGGTCGACGCCGCGCTCGGGTCGAGCGTCTTCGAGCAGTACCCGCTGCTCATCGCACGGATGGACCAACTCGCCCGCAACGAGGACCTGGCCGCCCACCTCGACGACGCCGAGTTCGACCTCGTCGTCGTGGACGAGGCCCATCGGATGGGCGCTAACTACTTCGGCGGCAAGCTGAACAAGACCCGACGCTTTCAACTCGGCGAGAAGCTGCGCGACCACACCCGCCATCTGCTGCTGATGACGGCCACCCCACACGCTGGCAAGGAGGAGGACTTCCAGCTCTTTCTCACCCTGCTTGAGCGCGACGGCTTCGAGGGCAAGTTCAAGGCCGGCGTGCACAATCCGGACACCAGCGGGCTCATGCGGCGCATGGTCAAGGAGGACCTGCTCACCTTCGAAGGCAAACCACTCTTCCCGGAACGCATCGCCCAAACCGTGCCCTACGAGCTCACCGCAGACGAGCAGGACCTCTACGAGCGCGTCACCGAGTACGTGCGCGAGGGGATGAACCGAGCCGCGCGGCTGGACGACAAACGCCGCAACACTGTGGGCTTCGCGCTCACGGTGCTCCAGCGGCGCCTGGCCTCCAGCCCCGAGGCGATCTACCAGTCGCTCGTCCGGCGCGCCGAACGACTCAAGCGCCGTCGTGACGACCTGATCCACGGCCGCGGTGTCGGCGACGAGCCCACCCCGATCAACCCACGCGACTGGGACAACGACGAGCACAGCGCTGAAGAGGTCGAACAGATCGAGGAGGAGCTGCTCGACGCCGCCACCGCGGCCCGCACCATCGACGAGCTCAACGCCGAACTGGCCGACCTCGACAAGCTCATCCACGTCGCCCGCCGGGTCCGCAACCTCGACACCGACCGCAAATGGGTCGAACTACGCAAGATCCTCGAAGACAACGACCTCATCCACCCCGGCGCCGAGGAGCCCCGCAAGCTGATCATCTTCACCGAACACCGCGACACCCTCGACTACCTGGCCCGCAAGATCCGCTCGCTCTTCGGCAAGCCGGACACCCTGCAAGCCATCCACGGCGGTGTCCGACGAGCCGACCGCCGCGCCATCACTGAGGAGTTCACCAAGAACCCGGCCTGCCAGATACTCCTGGCCACGGACGCAGCCGGCGAAGGCCTCAACCTCCAAGCCGCCCACCTGATGGTCAACTACGACCTCCCGTGGAACCCCAACCGCATCGAGCAGCGATTCGGCCGCGTCCACCGCATCGGCCAGACCGAGGTGTGCCGCCTCTGGAACCTTGTGGCCGCCAACACCCGCGAGGGCGAAGTGTTCACGCGGCTGCTGCAGAAGGTCGAGGAGCAGCGCAAGGCCTACGGTGGCAAGGTCTTCGACGTCCTGGGGGCGGCCTTCGACGAGACACCGCTGCGCGAGCTGTTGATCGAGGCCATCCGGTATGGCGACCTCCCCGAAACGCGGGCCAAGATGGAACAGGTCATCGACGCCTCGGTCGCCCACGGTCTCAAAGAACTCCTTGAGGAACGCGCACTCACCCACGACGCCATGTCCGGCGCCGACCTCGCTCAGATGCAGCGGCTCATGGAGGAGGCCCGCGCCCGCCGGCTGCAGCCGCACTACATCGAATGGGCCTTCCGTCTCGCCTTCCAGCGCCTCGGCGGCCGACTGGCCAGGCGTGAGCGTGGCCGCTACGAGATCACACACGTTCCCGCGGCCATCCGCGCTGTCACCAAGCACGGCCCCGTCGCTACCCGCTACGAGCGGGTCACGTTCGAGCTCGACCGCATCGACGTAGCCGACAAGCCGCGCGCCGACCTCCTCGCTCCCGGGCATCCGCTCCACGACGCCGTAGCCGAGCTCACCATCACCCAGCTCCGGCCGACCCTCGAGCGAGGCACCATCCTGGTCTCACCAGAGGTCGAGGAGCCGACCTTGTTGGTTGGTGTGGTGGAGGAGGTTGTCGACGGCACCGGAGAGTCGATCGCCCGCCGGTTCGGCTACGCCTACGTCGACGCCACCGGCCAGGTCACGCCCGCCGGCCCGGCGCCGTACCTCGACTGCGTGGCCGCCCCGCAAACTCCCGCCGTGGCCGGGGCCAAGAAGCTGGCCTGGCTCGGTGACGCCGAGGCCAAGGCCCGGACCTGGATCATCGGTCACCAGCTCCGGGACTACCTCGCCGAGGTCTCGCCCCGCCGGCTCGCAGAAATCGAACGCACCCGGACGCGGGTCGACCAGCGATTGGCGCACGAGTCGAACCGGCTCATCGGCGAGGCGATCGCAGCCCAGGAGAAGGAACAGGCCGGCGTCAAGCCGAAGGAGAGCTCCGACAGCCTCATGCGTAAGGCGCAGGAACTCCAGGCCCGCCGGGAAGCCCGTCTGGCGCTACTCGACCAGCAGGCCCAGCTAGTCACCAAGCCGCCGCGCATCATGACCGCCGCGCTCGTGCTGCCGTTGTCGATGGTCGATGCCAAGATCCCCGCCGACGCCCCGATCCATGCCAAGGAGACCAAGGCCGTCGAACGGCGTGGCGTCGAGCTGGTGCTCGCCACCGAGCGTGCGCTCGACCGGGAGCCCCGGGAGCAGGCCTTCAACAACCCCGGCTACGACATCCTGTCCATCCCCACCGACGGCGGCCCCTCGATCCGCATCGAGGTCAAGGCACGCATCGAGGGTGCCGAGGATTTCTATGTCACCCACAACGAGGTCGTCACCGGCAAAAACGCCGTCCCCCACTACCGGCTCGCCCTGGTCATCGTCAGCAAGGCCGGCCCCGAGCACGACCAGGTACGGTACGTCGCTGACCCCTTCGCAGGCGTCGACTTCGGCGACCTCGCGGCGACCGGCATCCGCGCGAGTTGGTCGAAGACCTGGGCCGCGGGCAGCACGCCCTTCTGATCGAAAGAGCAAGAGGAAGTTGATGAAGCGCAAGCTGATCGAGGTCGCTCTCCCGTTGGAAGCGATCAACCGCGAGTCGGCGAACGAGAAGTCGGTACCTCGCAAGGGACACCCAGCGACCCTCCACCTCTGGTGGGCTCGTCGCCCGCTGGCGGCGGCTCGCGCTGTGCTCTTTGCACAACTTGTCGACGATCCAAGCTCGCGGCCGGACGAGTTTCCGACCGAGGAAGCGCAGCGAACCGAGCGAGAGCGCCTCCACAGAATCATCGAGCGGCTCGTAGTGTGGGAGAACACACGCGATGACAAACTCTTCGCCGAGGCCCATCAAGAGATTCTCAAGTCTACGGACGGGAACCCGCCTTCCGTCCTCGACCCGTTCGCTGGGGGTGGCACCATCCCGCTTGAGGCCCAGCGGTTGGGCCTAGAGGCGTTCGCCTCTGACCTCAATCCCGTGCCTGTACTCATCAACAAAGCGCTTATCGAGATACCACGGAGATTCCACGGACAGCCACCGGTTTTTCCGGGCCTCGCTGACTCCGAGATCCGTGGCTGGAATGGCACCGAGGGCCTCGCCGCCGATGTACGTGCGTACGGCAACTGGATGCGCGAGGAGGCCCAACGCAGAATCGGACACCTATACCCATCAGCAGCTGGGCACACCGTCGTTGGCTGGATTTGGGCGCGAACCGTAACTTGCCCCAACCCTGCTTGCCGTATCGAAATGCCGCTTGTGAGGTCCTGGTGGCTCGCGAAGAAGACGGGCAAGGAGACATACGTCGTTCCAACTATCGTTAGTGATCCCTCACATCCTTCCGGTCACCGGGTCCGCTTCGATATTGGCCGAGGTGCGGCCGGCGCTCCGCGATCCGATTCCGATGGAACTGTGGGACGAACCGGTGCGACATGTGTGGCCTGTAAGTCCGCGGTTGCTCTTAAGTACGTACGCTCAGAAGGTGTCGCGGGCCGGTTGAACCAACGGCTGATGGCCGTGGTTGCTGAAGGCAGTCGTTCGCGCGTCTACCTGGCACCGGACGAAGCGCAACTCCGAGCCGCCGAGGCGGCGGAGCCCCGGGACGTACCAGATGCGGATATTCCGGATCAGGCGCTGGGATTTCGAGTCCAAGCATACGGGATGACGAAGTGGACCGACCTTTTCTCCCGTCGCCAGCTCGTTGCACTAACGACGTTCAGCGATTTAGTCACAGAAGCGCGAGCGCGTGTCATTGCAGACGGCGGCAGCCAGGAGTACGCCGACGCTATCGCAACATACCTCGGCTTCCTGATGTCCAAACTGGCAGATTGGCTTTCTGCGTTCTGCTCTTGGATGGCCCCGGTCGAGAAGGTGCGTGATACGTTCGCCCGGCAGGCAATTCCGATGGTGTGGGACTTCATGGAAATCAATCCATTCTCCAGCTCTGTCGGTAATGCGTCCGCCCACTTCGAATGGATCGTTGCCGCGCTGGGAACATTTCCGCAGACGGCGAAGCCGGCAGTTGTCCGCCAGGGTGACGCTAAAGATCTCATCGCACAGAACGCTGTCATCTCTACCGATCCTCCCTACTACGACAACATCGGATACTCAGATCTTTCTGACTACTTCTATGTGTGGTTGAGGAGAACCCTCAGGGAAATCCACCCCGAGGTACTCGGCACAGTCCTTGTTCCCAAAGCTGACGAGTTGGTCGCTAATCCCTTTCGGCACAAGGGGAAGGAGGGTGCGAAGCGATTCTTCGAAGACGGTTTTCGCGAGGTGTTCGCACGTGCGAGGGCAACCGCTAGTTCCGACTTTCCCATGACCGTCTACTACGCCTTCCGCCAGTCGGAGACGGATCCAGAGGGAGAGGCATCGAGCGGATGGGAAACGCTTCTTGAGGGAATGATCAGGTCCGGCTGGGAGATCACCTCGACCTGGCCGATGCGGAGTGAGCGAGGTGGCCGAATGATCAGCGTCGGGACGAACGCTCTGGCGTCCTCGATTGTGTTGAGCCTGCGTCCCCGCCCCGAGAGGGCACCCACTACTGATCGTCGAGGTTTGATCTCGACACTTCAGGCAGAACTGCCGAATGCACTTCGCAAACTCCAGCAGGGCGCAATCGCGCCGGTGGATCTTCCGCAGGCCGCGATCGGCCCTGGGATGGCGGTATTCAGTCGCTACTCGAAGGTGCTGGAGCCGGACGGCTCGCAGATGACGGTGCGGTCGGCGCTTGCGCGTATCAACGAGATCCTCGATCAGGTACTGAGCGAGCAGGAGGGCGACTTCGACGCCGCGACGCGGTTCGCGATCGCGTGGTATCGCCAGCACGGCTACGACACGGGCACGTTCGGCGACGCGGACAACCTCGCCCGCGCCCGGAACACCTCTGTAGAGCGGATGGACCGCGACGAGATTTTGACCAGCCGCGCCGGCAAGGTCACGCTGATCAAGCCCGCCGATACCCCGGCCGACTACGACGTTCTCGCCGACGACCACACCTCGACGTGGGAGGTTCTGCACCACACGATCCGGATCCTCGAGACGGAGGGTGTCCCGGCGGCTGGTGCGTTCCTGGCGACCGCGCGGAGTCGTCCAGACAGTGCAGTCGACCCCGACCTGGTCAAGGAATTGGCCTTCCTGCTGTTCTCTGTCGCGGAAAAGAACGGATGGAGCAAGGACGCCATCAGCTTCAACGCTGTCGCCCAGTCGTGGGGTGACGTCGTCCACGCCTCCAAGGCCGCTCCGGCGCCTCACGAGCAGGGCGAGTTCGATTTCTTCGAGGAAGATGACTGATGCCGCTAAAGGCGCACGAGCATCCACTGAAAAAGATCTTCTCGGCGGACTTCGACTTCGCGATCCCGCACTACCAGCGGCCCTACGCCTGGGGCACCGAGCAGGCCCTGCAGCTCCTCGACGACCTTGAGGACGCGCTCGTCCGGGACGCGGCCGAGCCGTACTTTCTCGGTTCTCTCGTCCTGGTCAAGCCGGATGAAAACGGGCCGCGGGCGGACGTCATCGACGGTCAGCAGCGTTTGACGACGCTCAGCATCATGCTCGCCGTCCTGCGGGATCTCGCCGAGAACGACGAGGTTGCTGTCGTCCTGCGCGACATGGTGCTGGAACCAGGGGTGGCCCTCGACGGCATCAAGGCCAAGCCTCGCCTGCTGCTACGCGATCAGGACTCCGGGTTCTTCGCGACGTACGTGCAGACCCCCGGCCGGCTGGACGACCTGCTGAAGCTCGGCGATCATGCGCTGGCGAACGACAGCCACCGCGCCATCCGGGACAATGCCAAGGCATTGCGGGAACGACTGGCGTCCTGGACCGACGACAAGCGCAGTGCCCTCGCGGCCCTCGCCCGCAACCGGACCTTCCTGGTGGTTGTCAGCACGCCGGATCTGGCCAGCGCCCACCGCATCTTCAGCGTGATGAACGCCCGCGGTCTCGACCTCGAACCGTCGGACATCTTCAAGTCCGACGTGATCGGATCCATGGACGCCGCTCAGCAGCAGGAGTACGCGAAGGCATGGGAAACCGCTGAGCAGAACCTCGGACGGGCGACCTTCGCGGACCTGTTCCTGCACATCAGGATGATGATGGCAAAGGCCCGCGGCCAGCGCGAGCTGCTGATCGAGTTTCCCCAGCAGGTACTTGACGCGTACGTCAAAAACGGTGAACCCACGAGCTTCATCGATGACATGCTCATCCCCTACGCCACAGCGTACGCACACCTGCTGAATCAGGACTACGACGAGCACGACGCTGCCTGGTCCAAGGTCAACAACTGGCTGCGACGCCTGGTCCAGCTGGACAACAACGACTGGCGCCCGCCGGCACTGTGGGCCCTGAAGAACCACGACGACGACCCGGCATTTCTCGACGCGTTCCTACGCCGGCTGGAGCGGCTCGCCTCCAGCATGTTGTTACGGCGCGTCTACACCACCCCTCGGGTGACCCGCTACATCGAACTGCTCAAGCAGCTCGACGCTGGCGCTGGTGTGGACGCGGCGGCCTTCGACCTCACCGCCGACGAGAAGCAAGAGACGCGCGAACGCCTCGACGGGGAGCTCTACAAGGTGCAGCCCGTACGGAAGTACGTACTGTTAAGGCTCGACGAGCTGCTGGCCAACGCCCCTGGTGTCTCCTACAAGCACAAGATCATCAGTGTTGAGCATGTGCTTCCTCGGAACCCCCGAAACGACAGCCAATGGGTCGAGGACTTCACCGAGGACGAGCGCATCTTCTGGACTCACCGCCTCGCGAACCTGCTGCTGCTCAACAGGAACAAGAACAGCCAGGCGCAGAACCACGACTTCGCGACAAAGAAGGAGAAGTACTTCAGTCCCGCCGCCGGCATCACTGGCTTTGCCTTGACAACCAGTGTGATCATGGAGCCGGTCTGGACGCCGGACGTGCTCGAACGACGGCAGGCCGAGCTCACGAGAATTCTGGTCAAGGAGTGGGAGCTCAACTGACATGGCGATCTCGAACCGCGACCGCATCGGCCAGATGTTCGACGCGCTGTCTCCGGCACTAAACGAGTTCATCACGAGAGTCGTGTCCCCCCAGCTGCCGCAAGGCCACGACTGGACACAGCTGGTCGCGCTCAAGGACTCCAAGAACGGGGTCTCCGGCAAGGCCTACTCCACCACCGACCCACAGCTCCAGCTGCGCATGCTGACCGAGAACATCCCCCACCAGGTCAAGCCCGGCTGGTTCCCGTTCGACGGCCAGCTGTCAAAACTTCAGCAGTCCTACGCCAGCGAGTTACGCGACGTGCGCAACGGCTGGGCGCACGGGGCCTCGTTCAGCAACGACGACGCCTACCGGGCGCTCGACACCGCGGAACGGCTGTTGTCGGGCATCGGTGCCTCCGAGGCGGCCGCAGAAGTCGCCAAGATCCGGCTGAACCTGCGCCGGGTGACAGCGGAGAAGGACGACCGCCGTACGCTCAAGGCGGCCGCCGAGACGGCCGATTCGACCGGGCTTCGGCCGTGGCGTGAGGTGCTGCGGCCGCATGACGACGTAGCGACCGGCAACTTCCAGGCTTCCGAGTTCGCAGCCGACCTCTTCAAGGTTGCGCAAGGGCAGGCCGGCAACGACTACGCGGACCCGGTCCAGTTCTTCTCTCGTACCTACCTGACGGAGGGTCTGCGCGACCTGGTCGACCGCGCGGTCCGGAGGATGACCGGAGACGACAACGCGTCGCCGGTTATCAACCTGCAGACCAACTTCGGTGGCGGCAAGACCCACTCGATGCTGGCGCTGTGGCACCTGGCCGGCGGCACGCCGCTCGGCTCCTTCCCGCAGGACACCCAGGACCTGCTGGGGCCGCTGGGCTACGACACGATCAAGGACGGCCATCGGGTCGCCATCGTCGGCAATCACTTCGCGCCCACTGGCGAAACCAAGCCGGACGGCACCCTGGTGAGAACCGTGTGGGGAGAGCTCGCCTGGCAGCTCGGCGGCGCTGAGGCGTACGTGATGGTTGCCGACGCCGACCGAGCCGGCACCAACCCCGGCCGGGCGCTGCATGACCTGCTCGCGGCGTACTCACCTGCGGTGATCCTGATTGACGAGTGGGTGGCCTATGCCCGGCAGTTGCCGGACCATCCCGAGGAGGCGACTGCCGCCGGCATCACTGGCGGCACCTTCGACACTCAGTTCACCTTTGCCCAGTCCCTGACCGAGGCGGCCAAGGCAACCAGCGGAGTGCTGCTGGCGATCTCGATCCCCGCGTCCGAGACGGGGAAGGACCCCAACGAGGTTGTCGCCGGTAACGCCGAGGAGGTCGGCGGACGCCGTGGCCTCGAAGCGCTGCAGCGGCTCCAGAACGTCGTCCGCCGCGTCGCCGACCAATGGCGCCCCGCTTCCTCCGACGAGGCCTACCACATCGTCCGGCAACGGCTCTTCGTCGCCCCGGACGCCGCCGCGCTGGCCTCGATCGGTGCCACGGCACGAGCGTTCGTGGAGTTCTACCGCAAACACAGCGACGAGTTTCCCCGCGAAGCGCGGGACGGTACGTACGAGGACCGGATCAAGCGGACCTACCCGATACACCCAGAGCTGTTCGACCGGCTCTACGAGGACTGGTCGAGCCTCGAGCGCTTCCAACGGACGCGCGGCGTGCTCCGCCTAATGAACACCGTCATCCACGCGCTGTGGGTCGGGGAAGACAACGGTCCGCTGATCATGCCTGGGTCGATCCCGCTGGCGACGTCCGCGGTCAACTCAGAGCTCACGCAGTATCTGCAGGACTCGTGGAAGGCGATCATCGACGCTGACGTCGACGGTCCAAACTCGGAGCCAACCAAGATCGACAACGAGAAGCCGCTGCTCCAGACGCGCCGGGTCACCAAGCGGCTGGCCCGCGCCATCTTCTTCGGCGCCGCTCCGACCATCGGCTCGGCGCACAAGGGGCTGGAACGTCAGCGCGTCTTTCTCGGCACCGCGATCCCCGGTGACATCCCGGGCAACTTCCACTCCGCGCTCGCAGCACTCGGCGACCGGGCGACCTACTTCTACTCAGGGTCGGGGAAGTACTGGTACGACCTCCAGGCCAACATCACCCGCCGAGCCAAGGACCAGGCCGAACGGCTGCACGTCGAAGAGGTATGGGCCGAGGTGCGCCGGCGGCTCGCCGACCAGGCACAGCGGCGCGGTGACTTCGCCGGTGTGCACATCTGCCCCGAGGACAACGGCGACATCCCCGACACCGATGAGGCACGGCTGGTCATCCTGCATCCCAAGGTCACCCACAAGAAGGGAGACCAGGAGTCCAGCGCCATGAAGTTCGCGCGGTCCGCGACCGACCACCGTGGCACCGCCCACCGGGTGCACCGCAACATGCTGGTCTTCCTCGCGGTCGACGTGAACCGCATGGAGGAGTTGGAATCGGCGGTACGGGACTACCTCGGGTGGTCGCACGTGCTGGACAATGCCGTCGACCTCGACCTGACCAAGAACCAGCAGAACCAGGCGACGGACAAGAAGCGGCAGGCACACGAAACCGTGGAGTCCCGCCTGCTGGGTGCCTACCAGTGGGCGCTTGTGCCGGAGGCTCCCGACCCGGGGTCACCGTTCGTAATCACGGCCACCAAGGCGGAGGGACATTCGACGTCGCTGGCGGAGCGTGTCTCGAAGCGACTCGGCGCCGATGGCGCGTTAGCCACCCAGCAGGCCGCCGCGGCAGTCTCGCTCTGGCTCAACCGCCTTCCGAAGCTGTGGGAGAACGGTCACGTCAGGGTCGGCGATTTGTGGCGCCAGTACACGACGTACCCCTACATGCCACGGCTGCGGGACAGGTCGGTGCTGGCCCGCGGGGTTTCGGACCAGCCGCTGTTGTGGCAGCAGGAGGGCTTCGCCACTGCCCTCTCCTTCGACGGAGACCGCTACGAGGGACTCAAGCTGCCCTCGGAGGGAGACTTCGGTCAGGTCACCGATGCGATGCTCCTGGTCAAGCCCGAGGTTGCGCTCGCGCAGCGGCAGCGAGAGAAGGCACCTGAACCTGGGCCTGAGCCCGAGCCTGGCCCCGAGCCGGGTTCGACGGCTGATCCTGGTTCCGCGCCCGGTCCCAGGGCCGGTACTGGCCCGACGCCAGTACCGAAGCCACGCAAGGTCGACTACTTCTTCGGAAGCAAGACCCTCGACTCGACTCACTACGCACTGGACTTCAAGAAGCTGATGGACGAGGTGATCCAGCACCTGACCGCCTCGCCCGGGGTCAATCTGAAGGTCCGCGTCGAGATTGAGGCCGAAGCCCTTCATGGCTTCTCGGAGTTTCAAGTCCGCACGATCTCGGAGAACAGCAACGCCCTGAAGTTCGAACAAGCCGGTTTCGAGGAACAGCACTGACGGTCGGACCTACTCCCGGTATGCCCGTCGGCAGCAGCTGCTGCCGACGGGCAGAGCCTCGTCCGGATCACGCTGGCCCTATCGCACGCCTCAGTCACCGCTGCCTCCGTAGGCTTGACCCGTTTAGGCCGACAGGGTCGATGTGTTGATCTCACGCTACCCTGCTGCCGGGTACCGGGCTGTGGCCGGTGGTTCGTAGGCGACGGGGTTGAGGTAGCCGAGGCTGACCGGCCGTGATTTAACAGAAGTCGATGATCTCCCCCCGGCTCGCCGGCGGCGCTCCGAGAGGTTTTGGATTCACCGAAGCACCCGGAGCTTGTTCCTCAGCAAGAAGCGGATGCGGCTCGCCCGCAAGGGCAGACAGTGCCCGAGCAATATCGTAAATATCTGCCTTGACGTACGTACTTGTCACACCGGCGTCCGAACGGCCGGTATGGCCGGCATACGCTCGGGCGATGGCGTATCCGAAATTCCGTTCAACCCAGGTCAACGTGGTATGCCGTAGCCAATGTGCCGATATCTGCTGGGCTTGGATCCAAGGCAGGCGACGCCCCAATCGCTGCCAGAGGTAATCATAGCGACGGCTCGTCAATGGAGCGCCCGACCGGTATCTGAGTAGTTGGGTACTGCCACCAGCCTTCCCACGCTCTTCATAATGCCGGACAAGCATACGCAGCATGGAAGGGGAGACGGGCTGCCAGCGAACTGTTCCGCCCTTTTCGGTGAGCCGAATGCAGCAATTGTCGAGGTCCAGGTCCGCTCGGTCCAGGCCCAGTGCTCCACCACGCCGGCAGGCTGTTTCGATGTGAAGTCGCAGGATGAGGGAGTCTAGGTGCGGGTCATTTCCTGTACGCCCTGCGAGTTCCACTATCCGAGCAAGCTGACGCTCTGTTAGAGCGTGTCGATTACTAGGCAGTCTTCTGGGCTTTGCCACCCGTCGAGCTGGATCTTCCGCCTCGGCAATCAAGCCGTCGGCAACCGCGAATGCATAGAGGCAGCGGAGGGCAGAGACCGTGTGCTCAGCCGCCGAGCGGCCACCGCGCGAGTTGCTACGCACGACTGCACTCGCGCGGATCTGCTCGACAAGCGCCGAGATTTCGGAGGGTGTTGGGTCGTTCAGCTTGCGCTCACCCCAGCACTGCTCGATTCGCTTCCAGTAGCTTTCGTAAAGTCGGCGGGAGCCTGGAGCAACGGCCACCGATACGCGCTGGATGTAGTCACGAAAGGTAGGGATTCCCGGCGGTGCGCCGATTGCTGACGGTCCACCCAACCCTTCATTGGGAATCCGCGCCAGAATCGACCGCAAAGCGGCTACCTCTTGGTTGGTTAATCCATTCGGCAACGGGCCGGTCATGTAACACCACCTGAGTCACTGTCCATGAAAGCTGCGAGCGCAGACTCCACAAGGCCCATGGTGCAAAGGATGACCAATCCTTCTTTCCTCCGCACCACCACTAAGAGTCGTACGCCCGCGGACAGCTCGGCCAAATGTCTGATGGAAGAGAGTATGCGGAGGTGCCCTTGTGCTGTAACAAGACATGTCCCGTCCTCGCCACGCTGGATTGTTATGAAGCCCTCCCCCACTTTGCCGTTCAGCGAGTCGTCCGGGCTCCACCCCATTGCGCGAACCGGGGCTCGATCGGCAAGCCGCCCTCGCGCGTCCATGACAGTGAGGCAGTATTGCCAATGGCAACCTTTCGGGGACCTACGTCTCTGAGGGGCCGGGAGACCGATAGCTGACAGCAATGATGTTGGCGCCTTGGCCGGTCGCCTCGCGCCCTCGCTACCTCCGGATGCCGCATTCGCAAACGCCATCGACCCGACTCCCCGCACATCTAGTTCACAGGATCTGGTTCTCGGCGACCGCAGCCGCCAAACTGCCGATTCCGAGGAGGCCACATTCGCTAGGCATCCTAGGATGTAGGTGACCTGCGGTGAGCGACTACTCGCGGTACGGGAGCTTGGGGCCCGCGCAACCGCGGGCCCCAAGCTCGGTCACCAGTCGCCGACGGCCCTGAATCCGTAGTACTTGCCCATGTCGATGCGGACCCAGACGTAGAACTTGGTGCCGTCCTTGACGTTGGTGGCGAGGTTGCGCCATTGGCCGACGGGCACGTAGGTCCAGTAGTTGCAGCCGGAGCGTCCGTAGAAGTTGACGCAGGCGTAGAAGGGGCCGAAGTCAACGCCGTCGCCGGTGTTGCGAACCTGGATGTCGCGGCACTGGCTGGTGGTGCGGTAGTAGCTGGGGTACTTGGGGTAGCTGATGACTTCGACGCCGTCGTACTGCATAAAGTAGTCGGCGGCCCCGAATTTCGCGCTGTACGGTGCGGCGCGGCAGCCTGCGGCCTGGGCGGGCCCGCCGGAGACTCCGACGAGACCGGCGGTGACGGCTGCCAGAGTGACAGCTGCCGCGGCCAGGCGGGTCAGTCGCCGGTGTGCCTTGACGGGTGTGCGTGTGGACACGTGTCCTCCCTTGCGTGGTTGGGTGTGGCGGCAGCGGCCGGGGGGGACGTCGGCGCGCTGACGCGGTGAGGGTTCGTGGCCGGGCTTGGGGTGGCCGGCGGTGAGGGCGAGGCAGTACGGGTCCCGAAGAAGAGCCGGGGTGGGCTGGCCGGGGTGGTAGTAGCGGCTCCAGGAAGGGTCCTGGGGAGTCATCGGGTAGGAGTTGAGCCAGCTCCAGTCACCGACCACGACGCGGTCGGCTGCTTCCTCGTGCTGCGCGAAGCGGGCGAAGGCCCGGCTTTCGCGGTGGTGGTCGGTGATGGACACGCCGGCGGCTTCGAAGCTGTACAGCACGGCTTCGTGCAGGGTGAGCAGGGCTTTGTCGGTGCGCAGCCGGTCGCGGTCGTCGAGGCGCAGGCCGGTGATGATGGCGGGGAGTTGGTGGTAACGGTGTTCGTCGGCGAGGTTGCGGGTGGCGATCTCGGATGCCATGAAGGTGCCGCTGAACGGGGCGGGGAACCACAGGCCGCCGAAGGTGAGCGTCATGTTGCTGATGACGGGTACCGCTGGCCAGCGCAGTCCGAGATCGGTAATCCACGGGTGATTGGGATGCTGGATCGGCACCTCGAGGATGTGCATCGGGTCGGTCGGCAGGAGGTGCAGTACCCCGTCGGCGGTGGCGGCGATCCAGGGCAGGAGGTCGAACGGGCCGCGCCGAGTGGGTCCTGACCAGCCGAGGTCGGTGGCCAGGCGGGTCAGGGCCAGGTTGGCGGGGTCACCGAGGACGCCTTCTCTGCTGGGCCAGGCCGCGTAGCGGGCCAACTGCGGGCTGATGATGCGCACCGGGGGTGGGCCCGCGTTTGTGGCGGGTGCCAGGACGGTGATGACGGAGCGGATCCGTCCGCCGTTGGTGGCCTCGTCGAGGTGAGCGGCCAGTTCTCGGCCCACATCGTGCAGGGTGGTGATGTGGCGGCGGTCGCGAACGATGAGGCTGGGCCAGCGCAGTCGGCCGATGCAGCGGCCGGAGTTGCGCCAGGCCACCCGCGCCGCGTAGGCCAGCTCGTCATAGGTCGGCCGCCACGTCCCGTTCGCGCGGATTTGGGCGCGCACCTCTCGCCATCGGCGCGCGAGGCCGGGTATCCCTAACTCGTTGTGCCGTTGGCGGAGGAAGGCGTGGGCTTGGGTTGGCAGCTGATCGTGGGGCATGTCCGCCCGTCGGCGCGCGGTCGATGGCGCAGTCATCGGTCACCGCTTCTCAGGATCGTGGGCGTCGCGGCTGCGGAAGACGTGTTGGTCGCGGCCGTGGAGGAGGTAAGGCGTTCCGGGCGTGGCGCCGGTGCCTGGTCGTTCGGTACCGAGCATTCGCACCGCGAGGCGGTAGTGGGTGCGCCGCCACTGGTGCACGGCGGCAGCGAACTGCCGCATCCCGTCGGCCAGAATGGGCGTTTGCGCGAGAGCCGGATGGTCAGCGCGGATGGCGTCCAGGGCGCCGTCGAGACTGCCCTGTCCGTTGCTCACGCGGGAGTAAACGTCGGGCACAGACAGGTACGCCACCGAGTGCAGACGCTCCGGGTCGGGTGTGCGGCACAGCGATTCGACCAGCTTGTAGGCGCGGGACTGGATGGCGCTTGCCCCGTCGGTGTAGACGCGGAAAGCGTGGAACGCCTCCGGTTGCATGGTGGCCAGCAGCGACCACAGCGGTGCGGTCTCGCGCAGGAGCGACGCCGCGAAGGACAGGCGCGTGCCGGCTGCGGGCAGACGTTCTTCGTCCACGGCGGTGATGGCCGCGGTGAGGTCCACGGCGAGCAGGGCGAGGGTGGACTCAAAGGCTTGCAGGACCCGGATAAACAGGTACTCGTCGTGGACGCGCTCGACCGGCAGCATCGTGGTCCGCAGCATCAGCCGGTCAGCTGCGGTGCGGTCGATTGCGGTCAGCGCGGTCAGGTGGGGGGCCAGCGCCATCGGATCGTCGGCGGCAGGGAGGGCGAAGCTGAGCCGGCGCAGTGCGGGAGCAGCGGCGCGCACCGCGTGTCGTACCCGTTTCCTCACCACCATCACGTCGGGACGCATCTTGGGCAGCGGCGCCTCGGTGCTGTCGAGGGCGCGAAGCTCGAAGGAGATGAGGTCGGTCAGGAGCAAGGTGTGCAGGTGGTCGCGGCGGGCCAGCAGCTGGTCTGCCGGTTCGGCGTTGCCGTCGGGGTCGGGTATGGGTAGGAGGGGTAGGGCGAGGTAGGTGCGGTAGTCGTACCTGCCGTCGACCTTGTCGAGGGCGACGGCCAGGAAGTCGGCCAGGTATGTGCGCGGCCCGGACACTTCGGGCAGGCGCTCACGGGCCGAGCGCAGCGGCGTGGTCCATGCCTGGGGGATGAAGTGCTTGCCGTAGTAGAGGTAGGCGTCGACGACAGTGTCGTAGGGGAAGCGGTGTGTGGTGGGCCTGGGGTGGGCCAGCCAGCGGTGCAGCGGCTCGGGATTCATCGGGCCGCTCCAGGGCGGGTGTGGCTGCGGCACCGGTACGCGGCGATCGCCTCGCATGCGGCGTCGATGTCGTCGTTCGTGGTGTAGGCGTGCATAGCGAGGCGCAGGACACCGCTGCGGGCCGCGGCGATGACGCCGTGGTGCCCGAGCCAGGCGGCCATCGCCTCCGCGTGTGGCTCGACGAGCGCCAGGTGGGCGCCTTGCGCGTCGACGTTGGTGGCCAGGCGCACGAGTTCGCCCTGGGCGGCCAGCCGCTGCGCGGCCGCGGCGATCAGCCGCTGGGTGTGGTGGCGTACCTGCCGCAGGTCGAGGTCACCGATCAGGGACAGGCCGGCGACGGCGGCGTAGACGGCGGCTGCGGCGGGGGTGCCGGTCTCGTAGCGGCGGGCGTTCGGGGGCGAGTCCAGGACGGTGGTGTGGAAGGCGTGGGGGTCGGTGCGGCCGAGCCAGCCGGTGAGCGCCGGCGGCGGACCGTCCGGATGTCGGACGTAGAGGAACGCCAGGCCGGGTAGTCCGAGCAGATATTTGCCGGTGCCGGTGACGAGGTAGTCGCAGCGCAGGACGTCGACGTCGAGGGGGATGACGCCGGCGGCCTGGTAGGCGTCGACGAACACGGCCGCGCCGGCGTCGTGCGCGGCATCGGCGATGCGGGCCACGTCGAGGCGAATGGCGTCGCGGTAGGTGACGGCGGGCACCGACACCAGCGCGGTACGGGGTGTGATCGCCGACAGGTAGTCGCCGGTGTGCACCGCCCCATCGGGGGTGCCACACCAGCGCACCCGCGCTCCGGGTTGGGCCATCCAGGTATGCGCGATCCCCGGGAACTCGGCTGGGGTGGTGAGGATTTCCCGGCGTCGTCGCCACCGGCGGCCGGCTGCCGCCTGGTGCGCGGCGATGCTGGCGTTGGGCAGGATCGCGACCTGGTCGGCGTCGGCGCCGATGAGTCGTGCGAACAGCTGGCGGGCCTGGGCGACCTGCTCTTCGCATGCTTGCCAGAAGCCGGGCCGAGAGAGGTCGTTGAGCATCCGGGCGACGGCCTGTTCCAGGTCGAGGGTGCGGGGGGCGATGCTGCACGCCGCCAGGTGGGCGCTGCCGGATGGCGTGGCCAACCGCTGCCGGAGCAATGCGGGCCGGGCCAGTGCCGCGGCGCTCACGGCTGTACCTGCCGGGGACAGGCCACGCGCGAGAACGCTTCGGTGAGTTCGCTGCGGGCTTCCCACAGCGTCGGGAACCGGCGGTGGGCGATGAGCTTGGTGAGGCTGTCGACCGGGGTGTGGCGGGTGCCGAGCACGCCCTGACCGATGACGTGGGTGGCGACGCTGTAGTGCTCGGTGCGCCACAGGGCGATCCGCTCGTCCAGCTCCACCAGCGCTTCGGCGAGCCGGTACAGCGGGTCCGACGGCTGCCCCCGGTACAGGTCGGCCGGGGTGATGCGAAGCGAGGACAGCAGCCGGGCGAACGCGATGTCCAGCTCGGTAGTGGCTGAGCGGAGCAGTCGCCAGCCGGGACTTTCGAATCCCGACCCGTTGCCGAGCGCGGTGCGGATGACGGCGAATTCCTTCGGCGGCAGTGACCGCAGGATCCGCAGATGCTCGGTGATCAGCCGCAAGGCTTCCGCGGCCCGACGGAGGATGAGTTCGGCCGCGGATGGTTGATCTGCGGTCATGTGCGCGAGCGCCCTGGCGAGATGCGAGCGGGTGAGCTTGAGCCACAGTTCGCTGCTCTGGTGCACGACTTGGAACAGCAGTTCGTCAGGGTGTACCCACTCCCCCGGTCCCTTCTGCAGGGACAGCAGGTCGTCGGTGCGCATGTAGCGGGCGTAGTCGGTGTCGCCCGCTCCTGGTAACACAGCGGGTAAAGGTGTCGTCGGCACAGGAAGTCTCCAAGGACGGTCGGACCGATGCGCAGGCGAGGCGTTGTCGGTATCGGCGTTCCGGCGGATCACGTCTCGGCAGCCTGGTCAGGTGCGCAGGGTGGCCAGGGTTGAGGTCGCTACAGCCGTCAGCCGGGCAGGCAGGTCGCCGGGCAGCGCAGCCCCGAGGCGCAGCGGTGCGGCCGCGATCGTCAGGTACAGGTTCGCGTCGTAGGCGACCACGTTGAAGCCGGTCGACTCGTCCGTGTAGGTGTAGGCGGCGGCGCCGACGCCGGGCAGATCGGTGACCGGACCGCTGCCCTGCTGCGCCTGCCGCATGCCCTCATACATCAGGCGGGCCGAGTCGGGTTCCACGATGTCGACGTGCACCGTCATCACGACACCGTTGGGTAGGCGCCCCACCGTGGCGGTGCACGCCAGGTTGGCGGTGCTGCCGCTCGTGCGGGAGGTGTCCTGGCGGCTCCCTACCGGCCCGATGATGTCGGCGACGGCGCGGAGGTCCAGCTTGGGGCATAGCGCGTCAATCGGGCGATAGAGGGTCGCGGTCGAGGGTGGCACGGCTGACATCGCCGAGGCGGTGGAGGTCGCGCCGGAAGCCGGCGAAGACTCAGCGGCGCCGGTACAGCCGGACAGTGCCAGCGCCACCGCGGCGAGGCCACACATTACGGCCGCAGCGCGAAGCGTCAAGCCATAGGGAATCGCCCGCCGGCGACTACGCGACTGACAGCCGAAGGAAAATGACGACGAAGTCATTTGGCGCACCTATCCGGGGTGCGAGCTAGCAGCCCGCACGGATGATGTCGCGGGCTCCCGGCGCAGACCCGCTCCCCGTTGTGAGGTCTGCGCCAACAACGCGATCAATTCAGCACACGCCCAACCGGAGTGTCTACGTTTCCGGCCACCACTAGTCGCTTTCACCAGTCCAGCCTCCGCGCCATCTAGACACGGCTGAGCTGGGAGTATGTCCACCGGAATACAATCCTCCAGCGCGCATCGCGCTGGTAGCTGACACAGCAGGAAGCTACGGTTCCTCCCGTACGGCACGACGGAGCGTGGCGCCTTCCGTCAAGGCCGAATTCAACAACTTCGAAGGGGGAGGAAATCACTCGTGCATTTTGGATCGATTAGAACGTGGAACGCGCTGGCAATATCGGCGGCCGGCGCAGCTGTTGGCCTGATGGTCGCAGCCTCACCCGCACTCGCCGATGCCACTCCCACTCCGGACGCGGCTGCGACGAGGGCCGCGACCGCGGAGGCGACCAGCGCCGACGCGAACTCGCCCGTGCCGGATCCCACCGCGACGCCGGAGCCCGATCCCACCGGCCCGGGGCCGGATCCGGAACCCACCACACCTCCCGGCCCTGAGCCCCCCACGCCACCGCTCCCTGAACCGAGCAAATCGCCGGCGGCCCGGCCTCCGCTCAAGCCCTCGCGGCCGTCCAACAGCGTCTCGAACACGTCGACGCCGACGTCCGACGCCGCGGTCGTCGCTGGCGGTGCCGATCAAGGACCATGGCTGCCCGTGACCGGGGCGCGCGTCGCAACGATCACGGCGGTCGGATCCGGTGCGGTCCTCATCGGCGTCGGTCTGGTCGTTGCTGGCCGTCGACGCAAGATCGGCTGACGCTTACGACACAGGCAGGGAGGGCAACTGTGACGAGGCAGCGCCCCGACCAGGCGATCTGGCCCATCGGCCACGGCGACGTGCCGGCGAGGGCGCCTGGCCGGGCGCCTGCCGTCACTCCCGTACACCCTGCAGGCGGCGTCTCCACTCCAGCCCACGCCGCCATCCCGCACAGTGATCGACCAAGGACCAGCCGCGCCCGGCTTGTGGCCATGATCCTCGCGGTGCTCCTTGCCGGTGCCGGGCTCGGCACCGGTTTCGCGAGCTGGTTTGCACCCACATCCTCGGAGATCCCAAGGGAGCGCCCCACAGGCGATGCCGAAGGGCCGTTCGCCGAGCGTCAGGCCAGCGTCAATCGCAGCCACATCCCGACGAAGCAGCTGGCCGAGTTCGCCGCGCCCTGGCTCGCCCGCATGGGCGACTGCACCGGCGACACCCAAAGTGGAGGACCCGAGCGCGGCGACGGCGAGCTGACGCGTACCCGATGCACCGCCGGGATCGTCACCGTCTACTGGATCTCATATCGCAGCATTGCCGATCGGGATACAGCCCACGCTCGATACGCAGCCCAGGCGGAGCAGTCACAACATCTGGCTCCCGGCATGCTGCAACCCAGCCCGACGCCCGCCGAACACCGTCCGCAGCTTCACGTCGAGTACGCCTACCAAGTGCCCGCCGGAGAGCACGCCGGACAGACGGTGGCCGCGCTGTGGTGGAGCGACCCCGCGCAGCCTGTCGCCGGCGTCCTGACCGCCTACTGGGAAGAGGGCCTCGGCTCCTCCTGGGCGCCCCTGCGCGACCTGTGGCGTCACACTTCCTGAACCTCTCGATGACCGCGAGGTCCCTCGGGTGGCTGGGCGGACGGGATGGGCTCCAGGGGGGGCCATAACAGGCCCCGGCACGGGCCGGCCTCGCCGAGAGCCAAGTAACGGTCCGTGAGGGCCAAGGCTGCTGGTACTGCGCGTGGCAGTGCGCGGATCTGGCCGAGTTGAGTGCATGGGTTCGCCCGAACAATGGCGTTGCGTCCACTTGGCGACGCCGATATTTTGCCGGCGTGGAGATCGTGACTCGCACCGATCGGCCCGACCTGCACGAGGCGGCGGCCGTCGTGTTCCGAGAACGCTGGCCAGAGTTCATTTTCCACGACGACGTGCCGAAGAGATACATGGGCCGGGTCGAGGAGTATTTCGCGCGATATGACGTCGTGGTGCTCGATGAGGGCTCTGTCGTCGCCGGTGGATGGGGAGTGCCGATGGCCTGGGATGGCACCGTCGACGACCTGCCGTCCGGCTACGACGACGCGTTGATACGTGCGGTGGAAGGCCGCGAAGCGGGAATCGAGCCCACAAGCCTGAGCTTCATGGCGGTCGCCGTGGGCTCATCGCATGACAAGCGCGGCATGGCCGGTGTCGTGCTTGAGGAGTTGGCGCGACGAGCGCACAGCGACGGCCTCGCGCATGTGGTCGCTCCGCTTCGACCGACGTGGAAGCACCGGTACCCGATGGTGTCGATGGCCGAGTACGCCGGGTGGACCCGCCCGGACGGACTCTCTATGGATCCGTGGATCCGCACCCACCAACGCATGGGAGGCCGCGTGCTCTGTCCAGCTCAGAGGTCGATGGTGATTGAAGGAAGCGTCGCTGATTGGGAGAGCTGGGCGGACATGGTGTTTCCGGTCACCCGGGAGTATGTGGTCCCCGGTGCACTCAACCTCGTGCTGATCGATCGAGAACGGGACCGCGGCGTATATGTCGAGGAAAACCTGTGGGTTCAGCACAGCTGAACTCGGCGTCATACCGCAACGCGACTGCCTGCGCCCGACAGTCAACGGGCGCTGACCACACGCAATAGGTAGCCGCGATCCGCTCGACCATGCCGAGATTAGTGCATCCTTCGCTTCTGCCGGAGTCGGCCAGAAGTCGGGTCTCGATGCGAACATGCGACGTCTGCACCTGTGTCGATATTGCGATTCCGTTAAGCGCCTGCCTCTTCGTCCAGCCACGTGATGTAGTCAATGGTAAGCTTGGATAGAATCACCAGACTCTGCTCCGAAATAATCACTCTGCGGTCTTGAATTCGCACGCCTATCAAACTCAGCTGACTGCCTAAGCGCGAATTCTCCATCTCCTTATTGGTAATGCGACCCAGGCCGTGAGCTACGATGTTCCGCACACGCTTAGCGGCATTGAGCTCGGTATTCCTATCGAACTCATCCAACTTGATTCCATGTAGTCTGTTGAAGAACTCGCTGCGCCGAGGCCAGCTTGACGACGACGCAAGTTCAGCCGTTGCCATAAGCTTGGCGATCAGCTCATCGTAGGTGGGTAAGCGTTCGCCGAGGAGTTCTGACATGAGGACGTCAGTATAGATCTCGGCGATGCTAACCAAGCGGAGATAATGTGCTTGCTTCAGTGCATCGGCCAGATCTTCGCTACCGAAGACCGAGGTCGCGCGGACGATCCTGCCAACCGGAACACGGACTATGGCGGATTGTATGTCGGCAGACGTAAGGCGTATTAGGCGAATCGCCGCCTCAGTTGAGCCGCGCTGAACGTGACGGTCTGTCATCCGAGTAGCCAGGTGTTGAACTTCGACTCGTTCTTGGCAGCATCTATGATCTTGCGCGATCTGGCGTCCGCATTAGGGGCTAAGTCACCCAGAGCTGCAAGGTGCCACGCGGCAAGACAGGTCGGCGAATCGCGCATCGACATCTCGATTTCTTCAGCGCCTATGCGAGCACTGCTGGCCAAGGCTGCCACCGCCTGCGCTCGTACCGCGTACGACCGATCGGAAGAAGCCAGCCCTCGAGCCCACGCCAAACGCCGCTCCGACTTGCCGGCTGACGTGGGCGAAAGGGCGCCGAGTTGGTGGATTGCTTGAATGAACCAGAGTTTCTGCCATTCATTGAGGGAAACCTCGTCGATGATTATATCGAGGACGGCAAGCACTTCAGGACTGTTGTCCAACTCCATTAAGTACTTCGCGACCGCAGGGGTCAACGCGGCGACGTAGCTCACAACGCGCACCACGTCATTGAGTCCGTATTCGTCTTCACGGTAGGCGAGCGCTGCGATTGCGCGTCGCAGTGACCGGACATCTTGGCTGCTTGGCCGCCGGAGATCGATGGGTGAATCGTCGGTGATGCCGGCGCCGTCAAGGATGCCATAGGCCTCGACCGGATCGGGTTGATCCACATCCTCTCCAAAATAGTCAGCTATAGAGTCGATTACTTCTATCTCTTGTGGAATCGGATCGCTGATGGCTAGTCCGGTTGTGTCGCGTAGGTACGTCTCGAATGTCGGCGTCGATGTCTTGTTCTCGCTTATCGTAAGTCCGACTTCCCGGCTGACCGCAGAAATTTCATCGATGGCCGTCAGTGCGGCTGGATAGTTGCAGGCCGCAATGCGGAAGTCGTCATTAAACCGCCATATGGCGGATCCATTTCGGATCATACGGCGCTCGATGATATCTGCATAGCACTCTGCAAGCTGGTGGGAGGCGGTCAGTTGCTGAGGAATTCCGAACCGTCTACCCTGCGTCTCGGCGAGAAGGTCCGTAAGAGCGCTGACTGCCTCGAACTCACCTGCTTGAAGCACCAGTTCGTTGGCTAGAACCTCATGGTCGATGTATTGGTAGAAGGCGGCGATATCGGTCTTGACGATGTACTCGACGTCAGTCCGCCATTGCCTCGTCGCATTCCCTCTAGATTCCAAGATTGAATAGTTGACCGGAGCAAGGATGAATTGCTCGTACTGTTCCCGCGAGCGGTCAACCGTTGCGCGGCCCATGGTGATCAGCTCGACCAATGCTCGGTACACGATTCGGTCAAGCGGGTGCATGATTGCTACTGGCCGCACGCCATGTCCGGCCTTCCTAGCTCCGACAACGACATCTCGGGAGGTCGGATAGCCAGCGCGCAGTTGCGCACTGATCCATGTCTGCACATCTTTCTGATGCCGTACTAGCTTCTCCCAGCCCGGCTCGGTCGGCATCAACTCGCGGCTTTCGTCAGCTTCCATGTGTATGGCTTTTTGCAGCTGCAAACGGCTGATGAGATCTTGCGGCAGGGGTTGCATGAGGACGACTGTAGAACTTCCCTGCCGCTCGTAGCGACCCCGCAGACAACGCCCGGGTCGTCGCCAATCGCCCGCTCGGTGAGCACCGGCGCCGACCACGTTTGGTACCCGAGAGGAGCGCCAGGCAGCCGTGGTGGACCAGTTATGGCGGTCCCGGTGGAGCCCATCTCGTCCGTCATAGCCACTCGAGAAGCTTTTCTCGCGCGCCCACTTGGGCGCACGCGTCGTGGCTTAGTCGAAACCCTGCTGCCTTCCTCACTCGAGGGCCCCGGGGGCCGCGCCCCTCCGATTACGAGCCCGATCCGCCGCCCGAGGCCCATGCCGCGCAACTCCGCGTGCAGGGCCTGCTCTCCGAACCGGGGGTTCCGCCAGCCAGCGCCTCCTGACCTGCGCCGGTTACCCAAGGAATCGGTCGCCGCTTGTCGGTGGGCTGCGTACCGTCGGGTGGCATGAGGGTGCTGCTGCGCGGCGGGCCTGGCGACGGCCAGGTGGTGTCCGCCGTCGGGCAGGCTGTCGTGTGGCGGGCCTGCCTGTACGAGGCGACGCCCGACTTCGCCCGGCGACAGGGATGCGATCTGCGGGTCTACCGGCACCGCCCCGACTGCTGCGAGGCGCGCGGCCGGGGTGCCGAGGATCGCTGCGAATGACCCGTTCGCGGGGAGGCCACACAACACCCGTTCGAACATGCGTACGATCATGTTGTGGATGAGGTAGCACGGCGATGGTGGAACGGTACGTGGGGTCGCCTCGCGCGCCGCGACGTCTGGCTCATCCGACAGACCCGCTGGAAGGTGGTTGCCCGAGCTGGCGACAGCGAGACGGGCAAGGTGCTGCGCTGGGAGTTCGACTCCCCGGAGGAAGCCCTGGAAATGGTCGACCGCCTCCTGCGCGCACCCTCGCCGGGCACATGGCGCGAGCAGACCGCCGGCCGCCAGCAAGATGGCAATGGCACCGCGCAGTGGGGTGAATCGTCCCGGTGACGGGCAGCCGTGTTGGGAAGCGCAAGCAACACCGGAAAGCGCCGGCAGTCGATCTTGGCAGCTTCCCGCTCGGGCCTCCGCCGCGGCTGAGTTGGGCAGCTTCTACGTTGCCAGCCGCAGTGCCCCACCGGCATCCACTCGCGCGAGGTCGTGAACCGCTTGGTACGCGTGCTCCGCGCTCACGATGACCCGACGGCCGGCACCGGGGACCGGCAGGGCTACGTGGTGACAGCTTCCACACCAGGTCCCTGAACGCCACACCCACATCGCCCGCTCCGTCACCGCCCGCGATCCCTGAGCACGGTGCCGGCGGACAGCCGCGAGCAGCCCAGCGGCACCGCCCACAGCGGCCAGAACCGCCGCTGCGAACATACCCGCAGCAGAGTCCTGCGCGGAGGGCGATGGTGTGGCCAGCAGCCCGTAGCTGATGAAGACCACGATTCCCGCACATGCTGCTGCTACTGCCGCTGGCCGCGACGCCGAACGGGGGTGAGCAGGGGGCCGTAGTTTCACAGCCAGAAGGCTCGACGACGCCGTGGCAGTGCGGCTGCGTACAGCGAGCAATCCCCCTGCCAGTGTCGTGGTGGACGTACGCGCCACTCGCGCCCCCGTTGCGCGCACCGCAGGCAGAGCGCGCGCTCCAGCGGAGCCGCAGTGCGGGCAGGTCGCTCCGGTTGCCATAGCCGCCAGTATCGCGAGCGCCTACGACATCCGGCTCCCGATCTTGCGCCCGTCTTGGTCTCATCGGTCAGTTGGTGGCCACGGCGCCCCGCATCGGTGAACGCGCGGGCGTCGCTGCGTAGGGGTCCGGCTCGCTCAACTCGGGTCGCCATTCGCCGAGCGGCACGAGGCCTGGAGCCATGAGCGTGTAGTCGCCGAAGAGCGCGGTGAGCTGCGCGTCGGTGCGGAGGGTGATCTCGGTGGCCGCTTGGGTGCGAAACACACTCTTCGCCGTTGACACGCTCGACTCTTCATATGTGTCCGTAACAGCCGCCGCACTCAGGTGCGAGAGCACCATCGCACTGCCGGGGACAAGCCGGTCACGGATTGGTGCCACGACTTCATCGATTCGATCGTCGGGCACTTGCTGCAGCACCGCGCAGTAGAGCAGCGCGGTGGGCTGGTCGAGGTCGATCACGCTGGCGAGGTCACCCTCGTGGAGGGCATCGAGAACAAGGTCGGGGCGGGTGAAGTCGCCTTCGATGGCCCGGCAGCCCGGGATGCCCATCAGAAGCTCGTTGGACGCGACAACCGCGACGGGGTCGATGTCCACGTACAGCACTCTGCTGGTGGGGTCGACCGCCTGGGCGATCTCGTGCACGTTGCCCTGGGTGGGGATGCCGGAGCCGAGGTCGAGAAACTGTCGAATGCCCGCTTCGGCCAGCACTCGGACCGCGCGCCGCAGAAACAGGCGGTTGGACCAGGCGATGTCGGCCGCGTCGGGAACAGCCTGCAGAAGCTGTCGTGCGGCTTCGCGGTCTGCGGGGAAGTTCTGATCGCCGCCGAGGAGGTAGTCATAGATTCGTGCGACGGTGGCGCGGCCACGGCCGGCGCCGCGTGCATCCTTGTACGTTTCGACCACTGCTTTCTCCCCGTCCCTGCGCACCTGTGATGCCACGCCGTTAGCGCCGTCCGCTGTGGAGGCGGAGCCTAGTCGAACAGGCTCATCTCGGTGGGGCGGAACATGTCAAGGGATTGAGGCCAGCGGGAGTTAAGCGGCCTGCCGTTCTGGTTCGGGTTTGTTGATCCAGACCTGGTTGGGCAGGTCGAGGATCTT
>NZ_JNZR01000012.1:0-146113 GCF_000717585.1 Micromonospora globosa | reverse complement strand
AGGCCGCCCAGACCGTCCAGGTGTCGGCCTACCCGGACCACTACGCCCAGTGGGAGCAGCAGGCCGCCGACCTCGTCGCCCAGCACTGGAACAGCTAAGCGAACAAGCAAGACCAAGCTGAAGGCCGGCACCCCGAACCAACGGGGTGCCGGCCTTCTCACGTCTCCGCGACCAACTCGACCTCGTACCCCTGCCCGTCGGTGAGGTAGGCGGCGTAGCTGTCCGGGCCACCCGCGTGTGGGTGCCGGTCCGGGAACAGCAGCGTCCAGCCGTACTCTCCAGCGGCAGCGACCAGGCGTTCGACGGCGGCCGGCGGGCCGGCGTGGAAGGCCAGGTGGTTCAGGCCGGGCGCACGCCTGTCGTGGGTGCGGCCGGTGAGCGCCGGTGACGCCTCCAGCACGACGTATGTGGCGCCGAGCCGCCAGGAGCGGCCGGCGGGCCAGTCCTGGTACGGCGTCCAGCCCAGTTCGCCGAGAAGCCAGCCCCAGGAACGACTGGCCGCTGCCAGGTCGGGTACCCACACCTCCACGTGATGGAGGCCGCCGATGGTCAGCGCTTCCCGCCCGGCACCCATAGCACGTCGCCGTCCGGGTTTGCCGTTCTTGACAGGATAAAGAGCAAATCGGAGAGCCGGTTGAGATACTTTGCCGGGAGGGGACTGGTCCGATCGGGGTCGTGTGCGACCAGCGCCCATGCCGCACGCTCGGCGCGCCGGGCGGTCGTCCGTGCCACGTGCAGCAGTGCCGCGCCCGCGGTGCCGCCGGGGAGGATGAAGGAGTCGAGCTTGCTCAGGCGCGCGTTGTACTCGTCGCACCAGCCCTCGAGGCGCTCGACGTACTCCTCGGTCACCCGCAGCGGCGGGTACTTCGGGTCCGGCTCCACAGGCGTCGCCAGGTCCGCGCCGACGTCGAACATGTCGTTCTGCACGGATTCCAGCACGGCCCGCAGCTCGTCCGAGAGCTGCCCCAGGGCGAGCGCGACGCCGATCGAGGCGTTGCACTCGTCCACGTCCGCGTACGCGGCGATGCGCGGATCGGTCTTCGGCACCTGCTCGTTGTTGCTCAGCCTGGTCATGCCGGCGTCGCCGGCCTTGGTGTAGATGCGCGTGAGGTGGACGGCCATGACGCACAGCCTACGGATACCGGACCTGACCATCCCGGCCCGGCCGAGCCCGGTGGGGCCGGGGGACGCGGGAGATCCGGCGGTCAACGACGTCGACGTCATCCGGGTACGCGGTGACGCCCGGCTCGCCGGCACCGTGCACGTGGTGGGTGCGAAGAACTCCGCGCTGAAGCTGATGGCCGCCGCGCTGCTCGCGCCCGGCCGCAGCCTGATCACCAACGTGCCCCGGATCACCGACATCGCGATCATGGGCGAGGTGCTGCGGCGGCTCGGTTGCGGCGTACGTTTCGGGCCGGACGACCCGGTCGACCCGATGGTGGCCCACGGCGGTGTGGAGCGGTCCCGGTCGGTGCTCATCGACGTGCCGGAGCGGCCCGGCGCGGAAGCCGACTACGACCTGGTGCGGCGGCTGCGCGCGTCGATCTGCGTACTCGGCCCGCTGCTGGCCCGCCGGGGGTACGTCCGGGTGGCCCACCCGGGCGGCGACGCCATCGGCTCGCGCGGTCTGGACATGCACATCGCCGGGCTGGCCCGGATGGGCGCGGAGATCTCCGGTGAGCACGGCTTCGTCATCGCCGAGGCGCCGGGCGGGCTGCACGGCGCCGACATCGTGCTGGACTTCCCGAGCGTGGGCGCGACCGAGAACCTGGTCATGGCGGCGGTGCTGGCTCGGGGCGCCACGACGATCGACAACGCGGCCCGGGAGCCGGAGATCGTCGACATCTGCACGATGCTGAACCGGATGGGCGCGCGGATCGAGGGGGCCGGCACGTCGACGCTGCACATCGTCGGCGTACCCGAGCTGCGGCCGGTCCGGCACGCCACGGTGGGGGACCGGATCGTGGCCGGCACGTGGGCGTTCGCCGCCGCGATGACCCGCGGCGACGTGACGGTGACCGGCCTGGACCCGGCGTACCTGGAGGTCGCGCTGGACAAGCTGGTCGCGGCCGGCGGCCTGGTGGAGACGCGAGGCGACGCCTTCCGGGTACGCATGGACGACCGCCCGAGGGCGGTCGACGTGGTCACGCTGCCCTACCCGGGCTTCGCCACCGACCTGCTGCCGATGGCGATCGGGCTGGCGGCGGTCAGCGAGGGCGGCTCGCTGATCACCGAGAACATCTTCGACGGCCGGTTCATGTTCGCCAACGAGATGATGCGGCTGGGCGCGGAGATCCGTACCGACGGTCACCACGCCCTGGTGTGCGGCCGGGAGCGGCTGTCCGGCGCCCCGGTACGCGCCACCGACATCCGGGCCGGTGCCGGCCTGATCATCGCCGGGCTCTGCGCTGACGGCCTCACCGAGGTTTCGCACGTGCACCACGTCGACCGGGGCTATCCGGACTTCGTGGCCGACCTGCGGGCGCTCGGCGTCGAGGTGGAGCGCGGCACCGCGCCGGAGGAGCCGGACCTGGCCATCTGACGGCCGGGGCTTATCCCTCGTTAAGTAGGGTTCTCCCAGACGTTGCAGAACACGGCGAGGGAGAAGCAGATGGCGGGTCGACTCGCGGTCGTCGGTGCCGGGCTGATGGGCTCGGGCATCGCCCAGGTGGCGGCGCAGGCGGGCTGGCAGGTGACGCTGCGCGACATCGACGACGCGGCCACGAAGCGCGGTGTGGACGGCATCCGGAAGTCGCTGACGAAGCTCGCCGAGAAGGGCAAGATCGAGGCGTCCGACGTCGAGGCGACGCTGGGCCGGATCACCCCGACCACCGACCTGGAGGCCGCCGCCGACGCGGACATCGTGGTCGAGGCGGTCTTCGAGAAGATCGAGATCAAGCACGAGGTGTTCCGCGCACTCGACAAGATCTGCAAGGCGGACGCGGTGCTCGCCACCAACACGTCGGCCATCCCGGTGACCCAGATCGCCACCGCCACCGAGCGCCCGGAGTCGGTCGTCGGTACGCACTTCTTCTCGCCGGTGCCGATGATGAAGCTCTGCGAGCTGGTACGCGGCTACAAGACCAGCGACGCGACCATGGAGACGGTCAAGTCGTTCGCCGAGGAGATCGGCAAGACCGTCGTGGTGGTCAACCGGGACATCGCCGGTTTCGTCACCACCCGGCTGATCTGCGCGCTGGCGATGGAGGCGGTCAAGCTCGTCGAGTCCGGCGTGATCTCCGCCGAGGACCTGGACACCGCCTGCAAGCTGGGCTTCGGTCACGCCATGGGCCCGCTCGCCACGGTTGACCTGACCGGCGTGGACGTGCTGCTCAACGCCACCCGCAACATCTACACCGACACCGCCGACGAGAAGTTCTTCCCGCCGGAGCTGCTCCAGCGCATGGCCACCGCCGGCGACCTGGGCCGCAAGACCGGCCAGGGCTTCTACTCGTACTGACCGGCCCGTCGTTCCGCCCCCGGCCCGCGCGGCCGGGGGCGGTTCACGTGCGGGGGCGGTTCACGTCCGGGGCGGGTTGAGCGCGGCGCCGATCAGCGCGAACGCGTCCGGGATGACTGTGCCCCAGTAGCCGAAGTTGTGCCGCCCGTCGGCCCAGGCTGCGCGTACCGGCTCCTCGGGCAGCGCCCGGGCCAGCGCGCGCACGTCCTTCAGGAAATTGTCCTGCCGCCCGCACCAGAGCCCGACCGGGGTGCCGCGCAGCTTCTCCACGCCGGTGAAGACCGCGTCGCCGGCGCTGACCGCGGGGGAGAAGGCCGCGGTCATCCGCAGCCACTTCGGGTACGTCTCGGCGAGCAGCAACGCGCCGAAGCCGCCCATCGACCAGCCCCACACGGCCAGCCGGCTGCTGTCGAACCCGCGCCGGGCGCACCAGGTGGGCACCTCCTCGCGCACCATCCGCTGCGGGTCGTCGTCACCGGCGGCGCGCCAGGACAGCCGCCCGCCGGTGGCGCCCGCGAGCGCGAACGGCGGGGCGCCGCGGCGTACCGCGTCGGTGAGGAAGCGGGCCAGCCCGAACCGGCCGTAGTCGCGCGGGGTGGCCGACGCACCGTGCAGCACCAGGCAGACGGGCAGGCCGCGGCCGTCGCCGTACCCCTCGGGCACGGCCGTCCAGAAGTCCACCTCGCGGCCGCGCGCGCCGGACGCGATGCGGATGAGCCGTTCGTCGCCGGCCGGCGCGTCCGGCAGGGCCGGTGCCGGTCCCGGGCGAGGGCCGGAGAGCTGCCGGGCGGCGAGGCCGCCGACCACCGCGGCGCCGGCCACGCCGGCGGCGGCGCCGAGCAGGGTACGCCGGGTCAGCGTCGATGCCATGCCGGCGAGTGTGGCACCGCGAGGCGCGCGTTAAGAAGGGGCCCTTCCTCTACCGCAGGCGTTAAGAGGGGGCCCTTCCTTACACCTCAGCCGTCGCGCTTGGTGGTCCAGCGGAACGTGGTCAGGCAGAGCACCAGGCCGATGACGCACCACGCGCCCAGCACCAGCGCGACGGTGCCCAGCTCGAACGAGCCGCCCGGCTCCCGGGCGCCGAAGCTGTCCGGCAGGAAGACCGACCGCAGTCCCTGGCACATCCACTTGAGCGGGAAGATCGCCGCGACCTGCTGCATCCAGGTGGGCAGGCTGGTGAAGACGAAGAACACGCCGGAGATGAACTGGAGCACCAGCGCGACCGGGGTGACCACGGCCGAGCCGCTGCGCGCGGTACGGGCCAGCGACGAGATGGCGATGCCGCAGAGCGTGCACGCGGTGACGCCGAGGACGGAGACCCAGGCGAACGTCAGCCACTTGGCGGTGGTCTGCGGCAGGTCCAGGTCGAACATCGCCACCGAGACGGCGAGCAGCAGCACGGTCTCGGCGATGCCGATGACCACCACCATGATCACCTTGCCGGCGAACCAGACCCATTTCGGCATCGGCGTGCCGCGGTAGCGCTTGAGCACGCCGCGGTCCCGCTCGATCGGGATCCAGATGCCGAGGTTCTGAAAGCTCACGGTCATCAGGCCGGTCGCGATCATGCCGGTGATGAAGTACTGGGTGTAGCTGACCCGGGGGGCGATCTCGTCGCTGAAGATCGCCGCGAAGATCAGGATCATGATGATCGGGAAGCCCATCGTGAACACGACGGACTCCCGGCTGCGCAGGAACTGGATGATCTCCAGTCGCCCCTGACGCAGTGCCAGCGCGCCCGCCCCGGACCGCCGGGCGGAGGTGGCGGCGACCGGGGCCGCCGGCTTCGTCGTGGTGGTCATGAGTGTCCGATCATCCGCAGGTAGACGTCTTCCAGGGTCGGCCGGGTCACCGTCAGGCCGGGCACCTCGCCGCCGAAGCGCGCGGCCAGGTCGGCCACCAGCGCCGTCGGCGTCGCGGTCTCCGCCGAGGCCGGCGTCCCGTCGGGGGTACGCCAGGAGACCGTCGCGAGCGACTCCTGCCGGTTGCCCAGCGCGTTCGGCGGGGCGACCTCGATCACCCGACCGGCGGCGATCACGCCGACCCGGTCGGCGAGCGCCTCGGCCTCGTCCAGGTAGTGGGTGGTGAGCACGATCGTGGTGCCCGCGGCGGACAGGTCCCGGATCAGCTCCCAGAACTCGCGCCGGGCCTCCGGGTCGAAGCCGGTGGTCGGCTCGTCGAGGAAGAGCAGCTCGGGGCGGCCGATGATGCCCAGCGCCACGTCGAGGCGGCGCTTCTGCCCGCCGGAGAGCGTGTGCGTACGCGCCTTGGCCTTGGCCCCCAGCCCGACCCGCTCGACCACCTTGTCCGGGTCGTCGGCGTCGGGGTAGAAGCCGGAGAAGTGGCGGACCACCTCGCCGACTGTGAGCTCGTCGAACTCGCCGGTGCCCTGGAGCACGATGCCGACGCGGGAGCGCCAGCCGGCGTCGGGGTGGGCGGGGTCGGCGCCGAGGACGCGTACCTCGCCGGCGTCGCGCTGCCGGTGGCCCTCCAGGATCTCGACCGTGGTGGTCTTGCCGGCGCCGTTGGGGCCGAGCAGAGCGAACACCTCGCCCCGGCGGACGTCCAGGTCCACCGACGCGACCGCGACGTTGTCGCCGTACGCCTTGCGCAGCCCTCGCACGGAAATCGCGAGCTCGTTCTCCATGACGTCAAGTGTGCGTCGTGCGGTCGCCCGTTCCACTGCCGGGTCAGCTATATACGCGGGGTATACACTCGGTGTAGTCTCTGGTCATGACGGTTCCCCTGACCCTGCTCGGGCTGCTCGAACGCGAACCGAGCCACGGCTACGACCTCAAGCGCGACTACGACACCTTCTTCGGGCGCGGCAAGCCGCTGCCGTACGGGCAGGTCTACTCGACGCTGAGCCGGCTGGCCCGCGACGGCAAGGTGGTGGTCGGGGACGTCGCTCCCGGCGCCGGGCCGGACCGCAAGCGCTACGTCATCACCGACCGGGGCGCCACCGAGGTCGAGCACTGGCTGACCGAGCCGGTCGAGCCGGAACCGCACCTCCAGACCCTGTTGTTCACCAAGGTCGTGCTCGCGCTGATGCTCGACCGCCCGGCCGAGGAGTACCTGGACACCCAGCGCGCCGCCCACCTGCGCCGGATGCGCGAACTCACCGAGATCAAACGCAGCGGCGAACTCGTCGACGTGATGCTCGCCGACCACGGCCTCTACCACCTGGAGGCGGACCTGCGGTGGATCGAGACGACAGGCGCCCGGCTGGACGCCCTGAGAAAGGCGGTTCGGTCATGAGCCCGATGATCGAGGCCCGGGACGTCACGTACGCGTTCGGCGAGACACCCGCCCTGCGCGGCGCGAGCCTCGCCGTGTCGGCCGGTGAGGTCGTCGCCGTGATGGGACCGAGCGGCTCCGGCAAGTCGACGCTGCTGCACTGCCTGGCCGGCATCCTGCGCCCCGACTCCGGCGAGGTCCGGTTCGACGGCACCCGGATCGACACCCTCGGCGAGGCCGACCGCAGCACGCTGCGCCGCGACAGCTTCGGCTTCGTCTTCCAGTTCGGGCAGCTCGTGCCGGAACTCACCGCGGCGGAGAACGTGGCGTTGCCACTGCTGCTGCGCGGCGTCCGCCGCACTCCGGCGCTGCGCGCCGCCCGGGGCTGGTTCGAGCGGCTCGGCCTGGCCGGCCTGGAGCACCGCCGGTCCGGCGAACTGTCCGGCGGGCAGGCCCAGCGGGTCGCGCTGGCCCGCGGTCTGGTCGCCGAGCCCCGTGTGCTGTTCGCCGACGAGCCCACCGGCGCGCTCGACTCGCTCACCGGCGAGGAGGTGATGACGCTGCTCGTGGACGCCGCCCGCGAGCGTGGCACCACTGTCGTCCTGGTGACGCACGAGGCGCGCATCGCCGCGTACGCCGACCGCGAGGTCATGGTGCGCGACGGCCGGGTCAACGCCCCCGCCGGGGTCGTCTCGTGATCGGGCTCGCGCTCCGGCTCGCCGTCGCCGGTGGGCGGGAGGCGCTGGTCCGGCTGGTCGCCATCGCCGCCGCCGTCGCTGTGGGCACCGGGCTGCTGCTCACCACGCTCGCCGGTGTGCACGCCGCCGACGCCCAGCTCACGCGCTACGCGTCGATGTACCCGCAGGAGACGGCCGACGGGGCCGCCGACCCGCTGCTGTGGTCCACCCGGACCGACTACTTCCGGGGCGACCAGATCATCCGCGTCGACGTCGCCGCGACCGGCCCGGACGCGCCCACGCCGGTCGGTGTTCCCCGAGCCCCGGGGCCTGGGGAGTTCTACGCCTCCCCGGCGTTGCGGAAGCTGCTGGCGACCGTCCCCGCCGACCAGCTCGCCGACCGCTATCCGGGCCGGGACCTCGGCGCCGTCGGGCCGGCGGCGCTCACCTCGCCGGACACCCTGCTCGTCCTGGTCGGCGGCACTCCGGAGCAGGTGGGCGGGCTCGACCAGGTCCGGAAGGTCACCCGGCTCGACGGCAACAGCGCTCCGCTGCCCGGGGCCGCGGTCGACCTCATCCTCGGCGTGGTGGCGGGCGGCCTGCTGTTCCCCGTACTCGTCTTCATCGGCACGGCGACCCGGCTCGGCGCCGCCCGCCGGGAGCAGCGGTTCGCCGCCATGCGGCTGGTCGGTGCCACGCCCCGGCAGATCTCGGCCATCGCGGCCGTCGAGGCCGCGCTCGCGGCGGCGGCCGGCGCGGCGGTCGGCTTCGCGATGTTCTTCGCGCTCCGCGGGCAGCTCGCCGGCATCCCGTTCACCGGCATGCCGTTCTTCCCGGAAGACATGGCCGTCGGGGCGCCGGAGGCCCTCGTGGTGGCGGTGGGCGTGCCGGCGGGCGCGGCGGCTGCGGCCTGGATCGCGCTGCGCCGGGTCCGGATCTCCCCGCTCGGCGTCACCCGCCGGGTCACGCCCCGGCCGCCCCGTGCATACCGGCTGATCCCGCTCGCGCTCGGCCTGGCCGGGCTGGGCTTCGCCCTGGTGTACCGGCCGCCCACCTCGGACGGTCAGACCGCGCTGTTCCTGCCCGCGCTGTTGCTGGTCATGGTCGGGCTGATCGCGGCCGGGCCGTGGCTGACCATGGTCGGCGCCCGGGCGATGGCCGCTCGCGCCGGCCGGCCCGCCGCGCTCATCGCCGCGCGCCGGCTCGCCGACAACCCGGCCGCCGGGTTCCGCGCGGTGGGCGGGGTGATGCTCGCGCTGTTCGTCACGACGGTGGCGGTCGGGGTGATGGGGACGATCACGTACGAGCGCGGTCCCGCACCCCGGGGTTCCCTGGAGGCCGGCCGGCTGTCGATGGTGCTGACGGACGACCCGCCGGTACCCGGCACGCTGCCGGCCGACCTGGCGGCGATTCCCGGCGTCCGCAACCCGGTGCTCGTGCGGGAGAACCCGGTACGCGAGAACGGCCGCGACTTCGGCGTGATCGCCTGCGCGGACATCCCGCCCGCCTACGGACGGTGCGCTCCGGGGGCGAGCGTCGCCGAGGTGCCGCCGGACCTGATCCCCTGGCGGGGGTCCGCCTCGGCCGACCGGATCTGGCCGTCGTCCCCGGTGGACCCGGCGGCCCTCGCGGGGCTCCCGGCGGGCTCGGTGGCGGTCGAGGCGGCGGACCCGGTCGCTGTGGAGCGGGCCCGGACGGTCCTCGAAGCGGCGTTCCCCGCCTTCTTCGTGGCGCCGAACGTGCCAGGCGACTTCGAGGCCGACTTCGCCGACACCATGCGGGGCTGGCAGCGGCTGGCCGACATCGTCGTGGTGGCCGGTCTCGTGCTCGCCGGATGCAGCCTGGCCGTCGCAGTGGCGGCCGGCCTCAGTGAACGGAAGCGGCCGTTCAGCCTGCTCCGGCTCAGCGGCGCCCCGGTACGGCTGCTGCGCCGGGTGGTGGCAGTGGAGAGCGTGGTGCCGCTGCTGACCGTCGCCGTGGTCGCGGTCGGGATGGGACTGGTCGCCGCGCAGTTGTTCCTGCGCGCGCAGATGCAGTACGACCTGCGCCTGCCGGGGATCGGGTTCGCCGCGGTGACGGCCCTCGGCGTCCTGGGCTGCCTCGCGGTCGTCGCCGCCACCCTGCCGCTGCTGGAACGGATCACCGGCCCGGAGACCGCCCGCAGCGAATGACCCGTACGGTGGGCCGGCCGCCCGCCGGCCCACCGGTGCGGGCATCGGGTTGTGTGGTTTTCCACACTCCCTTTTACTGAACGGTAACTTAAACTCCGGCCATGGACGACGCGATGCCGGGACGGCTGCCCGAGCGGGACCGCCCGTGGGTGATGCGCACGTACGCCGGGCACTCCTCCGCCGCGGCCACCAACGCGCTCTTCCGCCGCAACCTGGCGAAGGGGCAGACCGGCCTGTCGGTCGCCTTCGACCTGCCCACCCAGACCGGGTACGACCCGGACCACGAGCTGGCCGCCGGCGAGGTGGGCCGGGTCGGCGTGCCGGTGGCGCACCTGGGTGACATGCGGGCGCTGTTCGAGGGCATCCCGCTGGCCGAGATGAACACCTCGATGACCATCAACGCCCCGGCGATGTGGCTGCTCGGCCTCTACGGCACCGTCGCCGCCGAGCAGGGCGCGGAGCTGAGCCGCTGCGCCGGCACCACGCAGAACGACATCATCAAGGAGTACCTGTCCCGGGGGACGTACATCTTCCCGCCGGCGGCCTCGCTGCGGCTGACCGCCGACGTGATCGCGTACACGCTGCGCGAGATGCCCCGGTGGAACCCGGTGAACATCTGCTCGTACCACCTCCAGGAGGCCGGCGCGACGCCGGTGCAGGAGGTCGGCTTCGCGCTGGCCACCGCCGTCGCCGTGCTGGACACCGTGCGCGACTCCGGTCAGGTGCCGCCCGAGCGGATGGGCGACGTCGTCCAGCGGATCTCGTTCTTCGTCAACGCCGGGGTGCGCTTCGTCGAGGAGATCGCCAAGATGCGCGCGTTCGGCGCGCTCTGGGACGAGATCACCCGCGACCGCTACGGCGTGGAGAACCCGAAGCAGCGCCGGTTCCGCTACGGCGTCCAGGTCAACTCGCTGGGCCTGACCGAGGCGCAGCCGGAGAACAACATCCAGCGGATCGTGCTGGAGATGCTCGGCGTCACGCTGTCCCGCGACGCCCGTGCCCGCGCGGTGCAGCTGCCCGCCTGGAACGAGGCGCTGGGCCTGCCCCGCCCGTGGGACCAGCAGTGGTCGCTGCGCATGCAGCAGGTGCTGGCGTACGAGTCGGACCTGCTGGAGTATCCGGACCTGTTCGCCGGCTCACACGTGATGACCGCGCTGGTCGACGAGATCGTCTCCGGTGCCCGGGTCGAGCTGGAGAAGGTGCTGGAGATGGGCGGCGTGGTCACCGCCGTCGAGTCCGGCTACCTCAAGAGCGCGCTGGTGGCCTCGCTCGCCGACCGGCGCCGCCGGATGGAGTCCGGCTCGGACGTGGTGGTCGGCGTCAACCGGTTCACCGAGACCGAGCCGTCGCCGCTCACAGCGGCCGGCGCGGAGGCGATCGAGCAGGTGGACCCGGCCGTCGAGGAGGCGGCCACCGACGGCGTACGCCGGTGGCGGGCCGACCGGGACGCGGCGGCGGTCGAGGCGGCGCTGGACCGGCTGCGCGCCGATGCCGCCACCACGGCGAACCTGATGCCGGCGACGCTCGGATGTGTCAGGGCCGGTGTCACCACCGGCGAGTGGGCGGGCGCGCTGCGCCAGGTGTACGGCGAGTACCGCGCGCCGACCGGACTGGCCGGGGCGGTCGGGACAGCCGGTGACGCGACCCTCGCCGGGGTGCGGGAGCGGGTCGTTGCGACCGCCCGGGAGCTGGGCAGCGGGCGGCTGCGGCTGCTGGTCGGCAAGCCGGGGCTGGACGGGCACTCCAACGGCGCGGAGCAGATCGCGGTACGCGCCCGCGACGCCGGCTTCGAGGTGGTCTACCAGGGCATCCGCCTGACCGCCGGGCAGATCGTGGCGGCGGCGGTGGAGGAGGACGTCGACCTGGTCGGCCTCTCCGTGCTCTCCGGCTCGCACCTGGCCGCCGTGCCGGCGGTGCTGGACGGGCTGCGCGCGGCCGGGCGGGGCGACCTGCCGGTGGTGGTGGGCGGGATCATCCCGGCCGCCGACGCCGAGGCGCTGCGGGCCGCCGGGGTGGCCCGGGTGTTCACGCCGAAGGACTTCGCGCTCACCGGCATCATCGACGATCTGGTCACAGTGATCCGCGAGGCGAACACCCTGTCGTGAAAGGAAGGGCCCCTTATTAACGCCTCCGGTAGGCAAGGGGCCCCTTCTTAACAACCGCGCGCGAAAGCGGCGCCCGCAAGCAGGCGCTGCATCCGCGCGGGCGGGTCAGCGGCTCTCGTAGGTCATGCAGTCGGCCATGTCCATGTCGGGGCCGACGGTGATGGCCGGGGCGTGACACTCCAGGTCGGCGTTGTGCCGGCAGTCGGCGCGCGAGCACGCGCCCACCTGCGCGACCAACTGGTCGAGGCCGCCGCGCACCGGCATCTCCACGAACGTGTGGCAGTGCGCGTGGTCGCTGCTGCCGATCGTGATGGCGAACGCGTGGCAGTCGTTCGTGTGGTTGTAGGCGCAGGACCGGACGGCGCACTCCTGGACCCGGGGCATCTCCAACGACGCGGTCATCTCCCGTACCTCCTTGGGTGTCTTGCCCAGATTTTAGAGGTTTCGGGAGTCGGTGCGGGTCAGACGCGGAAGCCGGCCGCGCGGGCGGCGGCGCGCTCGCGGCGCCGCTCCCGGCGGCGGCGGAACAGCCACGGTACGAAGAACACCAGGGCGACCAGGAACACCAGCACCAGCACCGGCAGCAGCAGCGCCACCACCGACATGACCACGCTCGTCGCGTCCTCGGCGGTGCTGGCCACCGGCGCGCCCACCCCGGCCGTGGTCGCGTTGATGACCGGCCGGGCGGCGGCCTTGAGCAGGTGTACGCCGAGCGCGATCAGCACGCCGACCACCACCGGCACCCACTGATGGGTGGAGAAGAACGTGTCCGGGTCGCTCACGGTGACCGTCTCCGAGCCGGCGCCCGCGCCGAACGCGAGCCCGCCCGCGGTCGGCCGGACCACCGTCTGCACCACGTCGTTGACGTGGTCGACCACTGGCACCTTGTCGGCCACCACCTCGACCGCGAGCAGCACGGCGAGGATCAGCACCACCCAGCCGTTGCCGAGCCACTGCCAGCCGCTCGGCAGCTCGACCAGATCGGTGTAGCGGGACAGCAGCCCCATCAGCAGCAGCGGGATGTAGGCGTTCAGGCCCGCCGAGGCGGCCAGGCCGGAACCGGTGAGGACTTCGAGCACGATCTCAATATGGCACCGGTACGCCAGTGGCGCTCGTCGGCGTCCGCCGGGGCCTCGGCTACCCTCGGCGGGTGCGGTTGGTGATTGCGAAGTGCTCGGTGGACTATGTCGGACGGCTCTCGGCCCACCTGCCCCCGGCTACCCGGTTGCTCATGGTGAAGGCGGACGGGTCGGTGTCGATCCATGCGGACGACCGGGCCTACAAGCCGTTGAACTGGATGAGCCCGCCCTGCCGGCTGGAGGAGGCGCCCGGCGTCTGGCGGGTGGTGAACAAGGCCGGCGAGGAGCTGCGCATCACGCTGGAGGAGATCTTCCAGGACACCTCGTACGAGCTGGGCGTGGACCCGGGCCTGCGCAAGGACGGCGTCGAGGCGCACCTCCAGGAGCTGCTCGCCGCGAACCCGGCGACGCTGGGGGAGGGGTACACGCTGGTCCGGCGCGAGTACATGACCGCGATCGGGCCGGTCGACCTGCTCTGCCGGGACGCGGTCGGCGGCGCGGTGGCGGTGGAGGTGAAGCGGCGCGGCGAGATCGACGGCGTGGAGCAGCTCACCCGCTACCTGGAGCTGATGAACCGCGATCCGCTGCTCGCGCCGGTGGCCGGCGTGTTCGCCGCGCAGGAGATCAAGCCGCAGGCGCGGGTGCTCGCCACCGACCGGGGGATCCGGTGCGTGGTGGTCGACTACGACAAGCTGCGCGGCATCGAGCGCGACGAGCTGACGCTGTTCTGAGGCGCCGCCTCAGCGGCCCCGGCCGTACATCAGCTTGGCGATCTTGACCAGGCGGGCGACGTCGGCCGGGGTGCGCTCGAACGTCATCGCCGGCAGCAGCGACCGGGCCCGGCGGCGGGTGACCGACTTGGGCCGGCCGAACTCGCGCAGCCCCTCCTCGCCGTGGATGCGGCCGAAGCCGGACTCGCCGGTGCCGCCGAACGGCAGCGTCGACATCCCGGCGAACGTCAGCGCCGAGTTGACCGAGGCCATCCCGGAGCGCAGCCGCCGCGCCACCGCCACCGCCCGCGCCCGGCCGAAGACCGAACCCCCGAGCCCGTACGGCAGCGCGTTGGCCCGCTCGACCGCCTCGTCCACGTCGCGGACGCGGTTGACCACGAGCGTCGGGCCGAACGTCTCCTCCTTCACGGCGGCCGAGTCCTCCGGCACGTCGACGAGCACCGTCGGGTGCACGTACGGCGGCTGGACCGCCTCCGGGCCGCCGAGCACGGCCCGGCCGCCCCGGCTGAGCGCGTCGTCGATGTGCCGGCGGATGATGTCGATCTGCGACGGCATGGTGATCGGGCCGAGGTCGGACCCGTCGGCGCCCACAGTGAGCCGCCCGGCCTTCGCCACCACCTTCTCCACGAAGGTGTCGAAGACCTGGTCGACCGCGTAGACCCGCTCGATGCCGATGCACGTCTGGCCGGCGTTGGTGAGCCCGCCCCACACGCACGCCTCCGCCGCGGCGTCCAGGTCGGCGTCCGTGTCCACGATCATCGCGTCCTTGCCGCCGGCCTCCAGCAGCACCGGCGTGAGCGACTCGGCGCAGGCGGCCATCACCCGCTTCGCGGTGGCGGTCGAGCCGGTGAACGCGACCTTGCCGACCCCGGAGCGGCACAGCGCGGCACCGACCGCGCCGAAACCGTGCACCGCCTGGAACACCGGCTGCTCCGGCACCACCTCGGCGAACCGGTCGACCAGCCACTGACCGACCGCCGGGGTGTACTCGCTCGGCTTGAACACCACGGCGTTGCCGGCCGCGAGCGCGTACGCGGCGGAGCCGATCGGCGTGAAGACCGGGTAGTTCCACGGGCCGATGACGCCGACCACGCCGTACGGCTGGTATTCGAGGTGACCGGTGAACTCGGCGAGGATCAGGCGGGAGCGGACCCGGCGCGGCCCGAGCACCCGCTGAGCGTTGCGGGCCGCCCAGTCGATGTGCTCCAGCGCGGTGAGGATCTCCACCACGGCGTCACCGACCGGCTTGCCGCCCTCGGTGTGCATCAGGTCGGCCAGCTCCTCGATCCGCCGGGCGAGCACGCCGCGCCAGCGCTGGAGGCGGTCCCGCCGGCCGGCGAAGCCGAGCCCGGCCCACCAGTCGCCGGCCGCCCGGGCGCGGTCGACAGCGGCACGCACGTCCGCCTCGTCGGCCAGCGGGAATCTGCCTGCCTCGGCGCCGGTGGCCGGGCTGGTCGAGACCAATAGACCCTCGGAGATGAGCGGGGCGCCCGGCACGTGTACAGCGGTCATGGCCGAAGTCTAGACCCGAGGATTACTCGCCGGTAGGTGTCGAACGCGCCGTACGCTGCGCCGACGATCAGCCGTCGCATCGACGGAAGTGCCGTCCGAAACGGCGAACGGGAGATGACCGGCCGGGGTCGCGGGGGTGACCGCGCGGTGGTGCAAGCCACTACGGTGAGGTGGCAGGCTGACGCCGCGGGGCGATGTGGGGTGGAGGTCGACTGTCCATGGAGGAGCATCCTGAGCTGATGCCGTTGTTGACGGTGTCGGGCGGGGCGATGCGGGGGCTCACGTTCCGGGTCGGCCAGGACGCGCAGGTGATCGGCCGTGCGCCGACCGCCGACATCGTGCTCGCCGACCCGCACCTGAGCCGGCGGCACGCCACCGTCCGGGCCACCCCGGAGGGGGTGATGCTCACCGACCTCGGCTCGACCAACGGCACCTGGCTCAACGACACCCGGGTCACCGGCAGCGTGGCGATCGCCGACGGCGACGTGGTCCGGCTGGGCCGCACCGACCTGCGCCTCTACGACCCGGGCGTGGCCCGGACCGACCCGGTCGGGATGAGCTTCGGCGCGCTGCGCCGCGACCAGCGTCCCACCCTGCCGCTGCCCGTCCCCGGGCCGCGCCAGCCGATCGAGGCGCGCGAGGCGCAGCCGGCCGACGTCAGCTAGACCTCCGGGCATCCGCCGGGCCCTCGGGGCCGCTGATGGGTTGGGCTCCCAGGCCCGGTCGATGCCGCCGGTGCGGGCGAGCCCGGTCGATCATGAAGTTGGCGGCGTTCTGCGTCCGATATGTCGCCGTCAACCTCATGATCGACGCGGTGAGGGGGCGGGGTGGTCCGGCGCCCACCTCTCGGCGGGCCGGTGTGTCGGTGGGGCACATGGACCGAGGGCCGGTGCCCATGCCAGCATGCGCGGATGCGCAGCGCACGGCTCACCGTCCAGGCCAACGGCATCACCCAGGCGGTCCGCGTGGCCGGTCCACCGGACGGCGTACCGGTCCTGCTGGTGCACGGCAACGTCTCCTCCTCCGCCTTCTGGGAACCGCTGCTCGCCCGGCTGCCGGAGACGCTGCGGGTGGTCGCCCCCGACCTGCGCGGCTACGGCGAGACCGACACCGCGCCGGTCGACGCCACCCGAGGGCTCGACGACTTCGCCGACGACGTGGCCGCGCTGCTGGACGCCCCGGGGCTGTTCGCGCCCGGCGCCCGGCCGGTGGTGGCCGGGCACTCGCTGGGCGGCGGCGTGGCGATGCGACTGCTCGTCGGCCACCCCGAGCGGGTGGCCGGGCTGCTGCTGGAGGCGCCGGTGTCCCCGTACGGCTTCGGCGGCACCCGGGACCTCGACGGCACCCCCACCACGCCCGACTTCGCCGGCACCGGCGCCGGCGGCGCGAACCCCGACTTCGTGGCCCGGCTCGCCGCCGGTGACCGGAGCGCGGACGGCCCGACCAGCCCGCGCGCGGTGCTGCGCGCCGCGTACGTGGCCGACCCGGCGTCACTCGGCGACGACGAGGACCTGCTGCTGGAGAGCATGCTGACCACCGCCACCGGCGACGACAACTACCCGGGCACGGCTGTCGCCTCGGCGCACTGGCCGGGGACCGCCGCCGGGCCGCGCGGCGTCCTCAACGCGCTGGCCCCGGCCCACTTCCGGCTCGCCGACGAGCTGGTCGCCGTGCCGGTCAAGCCGCCGGTGACCTGGGTACGCGGGGACGCCGACGTGATCGTCTCGGACACCTCGCTGTTCGACCTGGCGTACCTCGGTCGGCTCGGCGTGGTGCCCGGCTGGCCGGGTGAGGCGGAGTGCCCGCCGCAGCCGATGGTGGGGCAGACCCGCGCGGTGCTGGACCGGTACGCGGCGGCCGGCGGGACGTACCGCGAGGTGGTGCTGCCCGGCTGCGGGCACAGCCCGCACCTGGAGCGGCCGGCGGAGTTCGTCGCCGAACTGCTGGCGCTGGCCGGGGAGAACGCCACCGGGTGAGGCGCGGTGCGTGAAATATCCCACGGCGTCTCGACAACACAGCGTCACGTGGCAGACTCCGGCGCATAACCTTAGCGGCCGTTCATGTCGCGGACGGCGGAGTCGAGCCAGGGGAGGCCGGTCGTGGCGCGGGAGTTCACCAGGGTGGGCGTGGTGGGTCTGGGCACCATGGGTGCCGGCATCGTGGAGGTGTTCGCCCGCAACGGCGTCGACGTCACAGCCGTCGAGATCTCCGACGCGGCGCTGGAACGCGGCCGGGCCACGCTCACCGGCTCCACCGACCGGGCGGTCGCCAAGGGCAAGCTCGCCGAGGCCGAGCGGGACGCCCTGCTCGCGCGGGTCGACTTCCGGGTCGGGCTGGACGCGCTGCACGACGTGGACCTGGTGATCGAGGCGGTGCCCGAGCACCTGGACCTCAAGCAGCGGATCTTCGCCGAGCTGGACCGGGTCTGCAAGCCCGAGGCGATCCTGGCCACCAACACGTCCTCGCTGAGCGTCACCGAGATCTCCGTCGCCACCACCCGGCCCAACCAGGTCATCGGTATCCACTTCTTCAACCCGGCCCCGGTGATGAAGCTGGTCGAGGTGGTCCGCACGGTGGTCACCTCCGCCGACGTGGTCGCCGACGTGGAGGCGCTCTGCGAGCGGCTCGGCAAGGTCGACGTGACGATCAGCGACCGGGCCGGCTTCATCGCCAACGCGCTGCTGTTCGGCTACCTGAACCACGCGGTCGGCATGTTCGAGGCCCGCTACGCCACCCGCGAGGACATCGACGCCGCCATGAAGCTCGGCTGCGGCCTGCCGATGGGCCCGCTGGCGCTGATGGACCTGATCGGCCTGGACACCGCGTACGAGATCCTCGACACCATGTACCGGCGCGGCGGCCGGGACCGCCGGCACGCCCCCGCCCCGCTGCTCAAGCAGATGGTCACCGCCGGGCTGCTGGGCCGCAAGTCCGGCCGCGGCTTCTACACCTACGAGCGGCCCGGCTCGCCGAAGGTCGTACCCGACGAGTACACGCCGCTCGCCGCGGACGCCGCGCTCGCCGACGGCGCCCGCGCCATCGCGAAGGTCGGCGTGGTCGGCTCCGGCACCATGGCCACCGGCATCATCGAGGTGTTCGCCAAGGCCGGGTACGAGGTCATCTCGGTGACCCGGGGCGCGGAGAAGTCCGCGAAGGTCTGCGAGGCGGTCAAGACCTCGCTGAACAAGGGCGTGGTGCGGGGCAAGCTCAGCGAGACCGACCGGGACGACGCGCTGGGCCGGATCACCTGGTCCGCGACGCTGGAGCACCTGGCCGACGTCGACCTGGTGGTCGAGGCCGTGATCGAGGAGCTGAGCGTCAAGAAGGCGCTGTTCGCCAGCCTCGACGAGATCTGCAAGCCGGGCGTCGTGCTCGCCACCACCACCTCGTCGCTGCCGGTGATCGACGTGGCGATGGCGACCCAGCGCCCGGCCGACGTGGTCGGCCTGCACTTCTTCAACCCGGCGCCGATCATGCCGCTGGTGGAGATCGTGCAGACCATCCGCACCTCCGCCGAGACGTCGGCCACCGCCCGCGCGGTCTGCGCGAAGCTCGGCAAGACCGGCGTGGTCTGCGGCGACCGGTCCGGCTTCATCGTCAACGCGCTGCTGTTCCCGTACCTGAACGACGCGGTGAAGATGCTGGAGGCCAGCTACTCGACCGCCGACGACATCGACTACGCGATGAAGCTGGGCTGCGGCTACCCGATGGGTCCGTTCGAGCTGCTCGACGTGGTCGGCCTGGACGTCTCGCTGGCCATCCAGCGGGAGCTGTACCTGGAGCTGCGCGAGCCCGGCTTCGCCCCGGCCCCGCTGCTGGAGCACCTGGTCACGGCCGGCTACCTGGGCCGCAAGTCCGGCCGGGGCTTCCGCGACCACACCCGGCGCTGATCCCGGTCAACGCCCGGCGGCGGTGACGGCGTCTTCCTGGTGTGACATTCGAGGAGTACGTCGGCAGCCGCGGCCCGGCGCTGTTGCGCCTGGCCCGGCTGCTCACCGGCGACACACACCGGGCCGAGGACCTGACGCAGGACGTGCTGGCCCGCGCGTACGTGCACTGGCGGAGGATCGCCCGGGCCGACCGGCCCGACGTGTACGTGCGCCGGATGCTCGTCAACGCGAACACGTCCTGGTGGCGGCGGCGGTCCAACCGCGAGCTGGCGGTGGACACGTTCGCCGACCGGCCCCAGCGCGGCGACCTCGGTGGCGAGGCGGCGGACCGGGACGAGATGTGGGGGCTGATCCGCGCCCTCCCGGACCGCCAGCGCGCCGTGCTGGTGCTGCGCTACTACGAGGATCTCGACGACGCCACGATCGCCCAGATCCTCGACTGCTCCCCGGTCACCGTCCGCACCCACGCGATGCGGGCGCTCGCCCACCTCCGGGAGCGCTGCGGCGTCCCGATGACCAAGGGGAGCCGGCCGTGACCGACCTCGACCAGCGGATCGCCTCGGTGCTGCGGGAGCAGGCCGAAGGAGACGTGGACATCGACCGGCTGACCGCCGGGGCCGTGACGGGTGGCCGTCGTCGGCTACGCCGTCGCCGGGCCGTGCTCGGTGGCGGTCTCGCCCTGGTCGCGCTGCTCGGCGGCCTCGCCGTCGTCCCGGCCCTGCCGGGCCTGGACCGGCCGTTCACCGGCCCGGCTGCCCCGGCCATCCCGGCCGAGGCGGCGCCACCGCTGATGCCGGCCGCGCCGGGAGCGGCGGCCGCGCCGGAGGTCGTCGGCACCGATGCCGGAGTGCTGCACTTCGGCGTCGACACCACCAAGGTCCGCTACCTGCGCTGGGAGGTGGCGCAGGGCCTGGAGAGCGCCCAGCTGGACGTCGGCGGCGGGCGAAAGGTCACCGTCGAGCTGGCGCGCTCGTCGCGGACGCTACGGGAGTCCGGCGCCGAGGGGGTGCCCTTCAAGATCAGTATGTTCGCCGAGGAGGCGGCGTTCGACGGCCGGACCAGCAGCACGACCGTCGACGGGCTGCCGATCCAGGTCCGGCAGTGGAAGCCGGCCCCCGGCCTGTACGCGCGGGCCAGCGTGTGGGCGCCGCAGGACACGGCGCTGACCGTCGCGGTGGAGGCGTTGCGGCTGACCGAGGCGCGCCGCTGCGGTGCGCCCGTCCGCCTCACGACCGTGCCGGACGGCGCCCGGGTTGCCGGCTGCCGGGTCGACGTGACCGGCTTCCCGCGGCTGGTGACCGCCCGGTTCGGCATCGTCGGCACCTCCACCCGGACGATGAGCGTCTCCTACCAGTACGCGGCCGAGATCTCGCCCCGCACGGTGGACGGCAACATGACGATCGCCGGGCGGCCCGCCCACCTCTACCCGGAACAGGGCCGGGTCGAGCTGCTGGGCGTGCCGAAGTCGCGCCTGCTCGCCGATTACGGCTGGCCGGAGCAGGGGTTCGACAAACTCGACGCGGCGCTCGTGCTGGGTGGCGTGCAGGTGGCGCCGGACCCGACCCGTCCGGAGACCTGGGACTGAGCGGCCGCCCGTCGGCCGGACCGCCCGACCCGGGCCGGTCCGGCCGGCGGACCGTACGCTTGGTGACCGTGAGCCCTCGTCGCAACCGCCCTCGCCGGGAGGAGAACCCCGGCCTGGACGCCGAGCGTGCCCGCCACGGCGTGCCGACCGTGCAGCAGTGGCGCGACGGCGACTGGCAGGTGCGCGCGATCAGCGGCGGGGCATCAGTCAAGACGTACCGCTGTCCCGGCTGTGACCAGGAGATCCGTCCCGGCGTGGCACATCTGGTGGCCTGGCCGGCCGACGACCGGGGTGACCTGACCGACCGCCGGCACTGGCACTCCGGCTGCTGGCGGGCCCGGGACCGGCGCGGGCCGAACCTCCAGCGCGGCCGGGGCGCCCCGCGCTACGGCTGAGCGATCTGGATCACCCGGTTCCCGTCCCGCTGGGCGGCGGGGCCGCCGACGCGGGAGACTTGCAGGCGTGAGCACTCCGATTCGCGCGTCGTCGATCCTGCCCGGTCGCCGGGAGGACATCGAGCTGCACACCGCCGACGGGCTGACGCTCGTCGGCGAGCTGGCCCGGCCGCTGGACCGCGAACCGGCCGCCACGCTCGTCTGCCTGCACCCGCTGCCCACCCACGGCGGGATGATGGACAGCCACGTGTTCCGCAAGGCGGCCTGGCGGCTGCCCGCGCTGGCCGGCCTCGCAGTGCTCCGGTTCAACACCCGGGGGACCAGCAGCGTCCGCGGCACCAGCGAGGGAACGTTCGACGGCGCGGTCGGCGAGAAGTTCGACGTGGCCGCCGCGATCGAGTACGCCGAGTTCCACGAGCTGCCGAACATCTGGCTGGTCGGGTGGTCGTTCGGCACCGACCTGGCGCTGAAGTACGGCTGCGACCCGGCGGTGGCCGGCGCGATCCTGCTCTCCCCGCCGCTGCGCTACTCCGCGCCGGAGGACCTGGGGGTCTGGGCCGAGACGGGTAAGCCGCTCACCGCGCTGGTCCCCGAGTTCGACGACTACCTGCGCCCGGAGGAGGCCCGGGAGCGGTTCGCCGCCGTGCCGCAGGCCGAGGTGGTGGGCGTGGACGGCGCCAAGCACCTGTGGGTCGGCGACGCGGAGAAGGTGCTGGACGAGATCGTCCGGCGGGTCGCCCCCGGCGTACCGCTGCCGCTGCCGACCACCTGGGACGGCCCGATGGAGACCGGCGACGTCAGCGCGTACGCCGACCGCACCGTCGCCGCGTTCGCGGACACCCCGGTTCCCGGCCCGGCCCAGCGGCGCGCCGAGTAACCGCTCAGCGGGCGTCCTGGCGGGGTAGCACCACCTCGCGCAGGATCAGCTGCAACGCGGCCACGGTGGGGATCGCGATGAGCGCGCCCACCACGCCCAGCAGCGCCACCCCGAGCAGCGCGGCGAGCAACGCCGCCACCTCGTTGACCGACACCGCCCGGCGCATGATCTTCGGGTAGATCAGGTAGTTCTCCACCTGCTGGTAGAGCACGAAGAACACCAGGCAGGCGATGCCCACCGGCAGGTCCGTGGCGAGCCCGACGAGCGTCACCACCACCGCGCCGAGCGTCGCGCCGATCTGCGGGATCAGGTCGGTCACCGCGACCACCACGGCGAGGGCGAACGGGTACGGCAGGCCGACCGCCAGCGCGAACACGAACGTCGTCACCCCGGCCAGCACCGCGATGGCGAGCGCGCCGACCATGTACGCGCCGACCCGGGTGAGGATCTCGTCGCCGATCAGCCGGACCCGCTGCCGGCGCGAGCGCGGCACCATCGCGTACCCGAGTTCGCGCAGCTTGTCGAAGTACGCCAGGAAGTAGATCGTCAGCACCAGCACCGTGAGTAGGCGGAAGATCGTCCCGAAGATCAGTTGGGCCCCGCCGAGCACGCCGCCGAGCGCCCGCCCGATCGTGTCCGCGTTCGCCGCCGCCTGGACCCGCTCCATCACGTCGTACCGGATCACCAGGTCGTTGACCGTGGGATTGCGGCGCAGCTCCTCGACGTAGCCGGGTAGCTGCTGGAGGAACTGGCCGGACTGGGTCACCACCGGCGGCACCAGCGCCAGCAGGCCGGCGACGATCAGCAGCACCACGGTGAGCGTCACCACCGCCACCGCCAGCCCGCGCGGCAGGCCCCACTTGCGCAGCCGGACCACCGCCGGGTGCAGGCCGACCGCGAGGAACAGCGCGATCACCACGAGCACCAGGATGCCGGCGGCGTTGCGGATGCCCAGGAACAACGCGTACGCGAGCAGCACGCCGAGCGCGCCGGTGAACCCGACCAGGAAGGCGCTGCGCCGCAGCGGCCGCCCCGGTACGCCGAAGCGCCCGCTCGGCTCGAACTCACCCGGCTCGACGTCGACGGGCCGCTCGCCGCTCATGCCGGTGCCGGTCCGCGCGTGCTCCGCGGTGCGCGTGGTCTCACTCGCGGTGCTCGTGGTGTCGCTTGCGGGCCTCGCGTCGCCGGTCGGGGAGCCGGAGGTGTTCACGTCCGCGGCCTCGTCGTCCCGGGCGGCGGAACCCTCCTGTGACACCCGTGCCTCCCCGCTGCCCGGCTCGCCCGCCGGTGCCGTCCACGGCCGACGCGCGGCCCTATGCCCGCAGGGTAGTCGCCGCCGTCCGCCCCGACCATCCCACCACCACCCGCCGGGCCGTCCCGCCGGGCCGTCCCGGCGGGCCGCCCCGCCGGGTCGCCCGCCAGTTCGGGGAGGTGGTGTGGTCCGGGTGGGTGGGATGCCGCCACTTCGCCGACGTGGCGCTGGGCCCGCCAGTTCGGGGTGGATCAGTCCTTGTCGACCGTCACCGTGCTGGGCTTGGCGCTGCGCTCGTCGGTGGTCGGCTTGGTCGGGCGCTTGCCGTTCTCACCGGTGCTGGTGATCTTCGTGGGGGTGGCGCCCCGGCCGCCCTCACCCGGCACGGCAGCCACTGTGGGCTCCCCGTCGACGCCTGCTCCGCCGGGGGAGTCCATCGTGGTCACCGGTTCGCCGACCGGCTTCGCCTTGCCCGCGTCGGCGGGCTCGCCGTCACCCTTGGCCGGCCCGGCGCCGTTGGGGACCGCGGTGGCGGTGCCCTTCGCGGCCACCGGCGCACCGCCGCCGGCCGGGGTGTCGCCGGGGCTCTCCGCGCCGCTGGTGACCGGCGTGCCCTCGCCCGCCGGCGTGCCGTCGCCGGTGGACCGGCCGGTGGAGGCGGCGGCGAGATCGTCCGGGTCGACCGGGGTGGCCGCGATCCCGGCCGAGTCGGCGTCGCGCCGCAGGTCGGTGAGGCGGCGTTGCAGGTCGTCGGACTCCTGCCGCGACTTCCACGTCTCGGTACGCAGGTCGGCCAGCTCCTGCTGGGCCTTGGCGATCTCCAGCATCACGCCGGCGAGCTGCTGCCGGCCGGCGGCCACCTCCTGCTGGGTGGCGGCCAGGTGCTGCTGCGTGGTGGCGAGGTGCTGCTGGGTCGTGGCCGCGTACTCCTCGAACTGGCGTCGCGAGGCCGCGACGTGCTCGTCGGCCTTGCGGCGCTGCGCGCCGGCGTCCGCCTCGGCGCGGCGCAGCAGCTCGGCGGCCTCCAGCTCGGCCTGCTGCCGCATGCTCAGCGCGTCGGCCTCGGCGGCCTGGCGGACGTCGGCGGCGGTGCGCTCGATCTCGTCGCGCCGCGTGGTGTACGCCTGCTCCAACTCCTCCTGCCGCTTGGCGTGCTGCTTGTCCAGCTCGTCGCGGCGCTTGGCGAACTCCTGCTCGGCGGCGGCCCGGCGCTGGGCCAGCTCCTTCTCCGCGCCGTCCCGCCGCTCCGTGACCTCCTTCTCCACCCCGGCCCGCCACGCGCCCAGCTCCTGCTGGGTCTGCGCGCGGGCCTGCTGCACGTACGCCTCGGTCTCGGTGCGCATGCGCTGCACGTACGCCTCGACCTCGGCGCGGTTGCGCTTGCCGGCGTCGGCGGCCTCGGTGGTGAGCCGGTTGGCCTCGCTGCGGGCCCGGCCGCGGGTGGCCTTGGCGGCCTCCTCCGCGTCGTCCACGATCTTCTTGGCCTCGGCCAGCGCCTTGGCGTGCGTGGCCCGGCCGGCCTCGGCGGCGGCGTCGGTGAGCCGCTTGGCCTCCTGCTGGCCCTTGGCGTGCACCTCCTTGGCCGCCTCGCGGAGCTGGCTCGCCTCCTGCTGGGCCTTGGCCAGCGCCTCCTTGGCCGCCTCGCGCAGCCGCGCGGCCTCCTGCTGTGCCCGGGAGTGGATCTCCTTGGCGGTGTCGCGGAGCTGGGTGGCCTCCTGCTGGGCCTTCGCCAGCGCGTCCTGGGCGGTCCGGCGCAGCTTCTCGGCCTCGTCCTGGGCCGCCGTCCGCAGCCTCGTCGACTCGTCCTGCGCGTCCTTGCGCAGCTGCGCCGACTCGTCCTTGGCGGCCTTCAGCGTGGCTTCGGCCTCGGCCTTGCGGGCGGCGGTGTGCCGCTCCTCCTCGGTCCGGCGGGCCGCCAGCGCGATCTCGAAGTCCTTGAGCGCCTGGGCGGCCTGCTCCCGGGCCTCCTCGACGATGTGCTCGGCGGCGGCGCGACGGGCCTCGATCTCCTCGTTCGCGGCGGCCAGGATCTCGTCGGCCTGCTCCTCGGCCATGGTGAGGATCTGCTCGACGCGCGGACCCAGGTGCCGGAACGACGCCCGGTCGACGACCGCCGCCTGCTTGCGCACCTGGGCCAGGTCGCGCTGGAGCACCTCGACCTGACCGGCCAGCTTGTGGATCTGGGTGTACGCCTGTTCCCGCTCGGTGGTCAACGCCGCGATCTCGTGCTCCGCGCGAGCGACGTAGCGGTCGACCTGTCGTTTCTCGTATCCCCGCAGGGCGGACTCGAAGCTGGGCTCCGTCGTCACGTCCCCGCCGAGCGCGAACAGTTCCTCGCCGTGCGACATGCCCCCATCCTCACACGCATCCGGCTCTGCTGGGGCGATACGGACGCCCCTTCTGGGAGCTACTTCACCCTCCTGGCGAAACGGGCCGCACAAGCATGACGGCGCGGGGCGACACCGGTCACCCGGTGTCACCCCGCGCCGTGGCTCATGCCCCCGACAGCGGGTGTTCCGATCAGCCGGCCGACTCGGCCGTCACCTTCTGCCCGGCGGCGTCCGCCTTCGGCGTCTCGGCCTTGCCGCCGGCCGGCACGCCCGGCACGATGCCGGCCAGGCCGGACAGCATCTGGCCGAGCTGCGAGGTGACCGCGTCCTTCTGGCGGGTCAGGTCCTCGACCTCGCGGCGGGCCGCCTGCGTGGTCAGCTCGGCCTCGGTACGGGCCTCGTTGAGCACCCGCTGCGCCTCGGCGCGGGCCTCGTTGAGCGTCTTGTCGGCCAGCGCCTTGGCCTTGTCGACGGTCTCGTTGGCGGTGCGCTCGGACTCGACCCGCCGGGCCTCGGCCCGCTGCTCGATCTCCTTGGCGCGCTCCTGCGCGGCACGGGCCCGCTGCTCGGCCTCGTTCACCAGCTTCTGGGTCTGCGCGACCTGGGCGGCGTGCCGCTCCGACTCCTCGCGCTCGGCCTTCTCCCGCCGCTCGGCGAGCTGGAGCTCCAGGGCCTGGAGGTCCTTGTCGCGCTTGTCGCGCGCGTCGGTGAGCAGCTTGGTCGCCTCGGCGCGCTTCTCCTCGGCCTCCCGGGCGGCCTTGGCCCGCTGCTGGGTGATCTCCCGCTCGGCGGTGGCGCGCAGCGTGGCGACCTCGCGCTCGACAGTCGACTTCAGCTCGGCCACCTCGTGCGCGGTGACCGTACGCAGCTGCTTGGTCTCGCGGTCGGCGTCGGCGCGCAGCGTGTCGGCCTCACGGCGGGCCTGCACCCGGACCTCGGCGGCCTCGCGCTCGGCGGCGGTGCGGACGCTGCCGGCCTCGCGCTCGGCGGTCGCCTTCATGGCGGCGGCCTCGGCGCGCGCCTTGTCGGTGATCTCACGCGCCTCGAGGCGGGCGGCGGAGAGGATGCCCTCCGACTCGCGCTTGGCCTCGTTGCGGTGGTCGTTGGCCTGCTCCTCGGCCAGCCGCAGGATCTGCTCGACGCGAGTGCCCAGGCCGGAGAGCGTCGGCCGGCTGTTCTCCTCGAGCTGCTTGTTGGTCTCGGTGAGCTTCTGCTCCAGCGCGCTCTGGCGCTGCTCGGCCTGCCGCAGCCGGCGCTGAGCGTCGTTCATCCGCTGCTCGGCCTCGGCGCGGGCCTGCTCGGACTGGCTCAGGGCGGCGCTGAGGCGGCCGATGAAGTCGTCGACCTGGTTGGTGTTGTAACCACGCAGGCCAACGGTGAAATCGGGCTGTGAGTTCGCGTTATCGAAGAACGCAAGAGGGGAGGACTGCTGCTGGGGCATTGGGACATACTCGCAGACCCCCCAGGGTGGTTCGCAAGAGTGGTCGGCAGCTTTCGCGTCCGGTTTACATGGTCAACTCCGTCGGCCGTGCGGACCGGACCAATCGGCGATCTTGGCAGCTCCCGCGCGGGTCGGTCGAGTGGGACGTCACCGGGGAAGGTGGCGCGAAAGGGCCGCGGGTCGGAACCCGCGGCCCTTTGTTGCGTACGTCAGTCGAATGGTGACCGGGTCGGCCGGAAAGGCAATCCGGGGCGACCGTACGGTCAGTGACCGCGGAACCGGTTGATGGCGCTTTCGTGGCGCGAACGCATCTCGATGTCGCGGACGCCGAGCCCGTCGGTGGGGGCGAGGCACCGCACGCCGACCTTGCCCTGGTGCGCATTGCGGTGCACCTCGTACGCGGCCTGGCCGGTCTGCTCCAGCGCGTACGTCTTCGACACGGTCGGGTGCACCTTGCCGAGCGCGACCAGCCGGTTGGCCTGCCACGCCTCGTGGTAGTTGGCGAAGTGGCTGCCGACGATCCGCTTGAGGTGCATCCACAGGTAGCGGTTGTCGTACTGGTGGTTGAAGCCGCTGGTGGAGGCGCAGGTGACGATCGTCCCACCCTTCTTGGCGACGTAGACGCTGGCGCCGAACGTCTCCCGGCCCGGGTGCTCGAAGACGATGTCCGGGTCCTCGCCGCCGGTCAGCTCGCGGATGCGCTCACCGAAGCGGCGCCACTCGTCCTGGTCCTGGGTCTGCTCGTCGGACCAGAACTTGAACCCCTCGGCGGTCCGGTCGATGACCAGCTCGGCGCCCATCTTGCGGCACAGCTCGGCCTTCTCCGGGGAGGAGACCACGCAGACCGGGATCGCGCCGCCGTTGAGGGCCATCTGGGTGGCGTACCCGCCGAGGCCGCCGGAGGCGCCCCAGATCAGCACCACGTCGCCCTGCTTCATGTTCGCGCCGTGGTGCGAGACGAGCTGCCGGTACGCGGTGGAGTTGACCAGCCCCGGGCTGGCCGCCTCCTCCCAGCTCAGGTGGCGCGGCTTCGGCATCAGCTGGTTGGCCTTGACGATCGCCAGCTCGGCCAGGCCGCCGAAGTTGGTCTCGAAGCCCCAGATCCGCTGCTGCGGGTCGAGCATCGTGTCGTCGTGACCGGCGGAGTCCTCCAGCTCGACCGACAGGCAGTGCGCCACCACCTCGTCGCCGGCCTTCCACTTGGTCACGCCCGGCCCGGTGCGCAGCACCACGCCCGCGGCGTCCGAGCCGACCACGTGGTACGGCAGGTCGTGGCGGCGGGTCAGCTCGGAGAGCCGGCCGTAGCGCTGGAGGAACTTGAACGTGGGCAGCGGCTCGAAGATGCTCGTCCACACCGTGTTGTAGTTGATCGCGCTGGCCATCACCGCGACGAGCGCCTCACCCGGGCCCAGCTCGGGGGTGGGCACCTCCTGCACGTGCAGCGCCTTGCGCGGGTCCTTGTCGCGGGTGGCCATGCCCTCGAACATGCGGGTGTCCTCGGCACGCACCACCACGCCCCGGTAGCTCTCCGGCACGGGCAGTCCGGCGAGGCCGGCGAGCTCCCGCTCCGGCTGCGACGAACCCTCCGCCGCCATGATCGCTTCGAGGATGTCCTGCACGGTGACCTCCCGTTAGTCCACACCCGCACGACGCGGGCAGGGGTGCTGCCATCGTCGGCGCCGGTGCGACGGGACCGCCATGTCGGCAATCGACACTTCCGGCACCGGTCGCCGCTGCTGTTCGGGCGGACGTTACTGAACGGTAGCTAAAGCGGGAACCCCTCTGTGAAAAACTGCATCCACCGATGCGTGGAGGTGTCCGTGGGAACGTGCAAGCGCGCACTGCCGCGCGTGTTCCCACGTGTTAGGAAGGGCCCCTTCTTAACAGACGTCTGTTAAGAAGGGGCCCTTCCTTACGCCTCAGGCGGGCTGGACCAGCTCGATCAGCACGCCGCCGGCGTCCTTGGGGTGCACGAAGTTGACCCGGGAGTCCGACGTGCCGCGCCGGGGCGCGTCGTAGAGCAGCCGTACGCCGCGCTCGCGCAGCGCCGCGCAGGCCACGTCGATGTCCGCCACCGTGTACGCGACCTGCTGGATGCCGGGACCACGCTTGTCCAGGAACTTGCCGATCGTGGTGTCCGGCGAGAGCGGGGCGAGCAGCTGCACCATGCCGCCGGAGGCGTCCGGGCCGACCGCGAGCATCGCCTCGCGTACGCCCTGCTCGGCGTTGGTCTCGGTGTGCACGCAGCGCATCCCGAACGTGCGCTGGTAGAAGTCGATCGCGGCGTCCAGGTCGGCAACGGCGATCCCGACGTGGTCGATGCGGCGCAGGCCGATGTCTGTGACAAACTCGGCAGCGGGCTCGACGGGGGAGTTCTCAGCCATGACGCTAGTCTGACCGAACAATCGTTAAGGCGTACAGGTCGGCACCCCCTCGGAGGCAGGCAATGGCTTCGGTGATCGTCAGCGGCGCGCGGACCCCCATGGGGCGCCTGCTGGGCAACCTCAAGGACCTCCCCGCGACCAGGCTCGGTGGCATCGCGATCAAGGCGGCCCTGGAGCGCGCCGGCGTCGCGCCCGAGCAGGTCCAGTACGTGATCATGGGCCAGGTGCTCCAGGCCGGCGCCGGGCAGATCCCGGCCCGGCAGGCGGCAGTCGAGGCCGGCATCCCGATGTCCACCCCGGCGCTGACCATCAACAAGGTCTGCCTCTCCGGGCTGGACGCGATCGCGCTCGCCGACCAGCTCATCCGGGCCGGTGAGTTCGACGTCGTGGTGGCCGGCGGCATGGAGTCGATGACCAACGCCCCGCACCTGCTGCTCGGTCAGCGCTCCGGCTACAAGTACGGCGACGTGACCGTCAAGGACCACATGGCCCTCGACGGCCTCACCGACGCCTGGGACTGCTGCTCGATGGGCGAGTCCACCGAGCGTCACGGCGCGAAGCACGGCATCACCCGCGAGGAGCAGGACGCGTTCTCCGCGGCCAGCCACCAGCGCGCCGCCGCCGCGCAGAAGAACGGCCACTTCGGCGACGAGATCACCCCGGTGGTCATCCCGCAGCGCAAGGGCGACCCGCTGGTGATCAGCGAGGACGAGGGCATCCGCCCGGACACCACCGCCGAGTCGCTCGGCAAGCTGCGTCCCGCCTTCGCCAAGGACGGCACCATCACCGCCGGCAGCTCCTCGCCGATCTCCGACGGCGCCGCCGCCGTGGTCGTGATGAGCAAGGCCAAGGCCAAGGAGCTGGGCCTGACCTGGCTGGCCGAGATCGGCGCCCACGGCAACGTGGCCGGCCCGGACAACTCCCTGCACTCGCAGCCGTCGAACGCGATCAACCACGCCCTGAAGAAGGGCGGCCTGAGCATCGAGGACCTCGACCTCATCGAGATCAACGAGGCGTTCGCGGCGGTGGGCATTCAGTCCACCCGTGACCTCGGCATCAGCCCCGACAAGGTCAACGTCAACGGCGGCGCGATCGCGCTCGGCCACCCGATCGGCATGTCCGGCGCCCGCCTCGTCCTCACGCTCGCGATGGAGCTGAAGCGGCGCGGCGGCGGCACCGGCGCGGCCGCGCTCTGCGGCGGTGGCGGGCAGGGCGACGCGCTGATCATCCACGTACCGAACGGCGCCGAGAGCTGATTGTCTTGAACGACGCGAGTAACGCCCCGGCGGCGGCCACCGGCCCGGTGCGCCGCAGCCGGGACGTACCCATGCTGGTGGAACGGGCCCGCGCGGGTGACCCCCGCGCGGTGGCCCGGCTGATCACCCTGGTCGAGTCCGGCGACGAGGTGTTGCCGCAGGTGGCGGCGGCGCTCGCGCCGTACGCCGGGCACGCCCAGGTGGTCGGCCTGACCGGCTCGCCCGGCGTGGGCAAGTCGACGACCACGAACGAGCTGGTCCGGGCGCTGCGGGCGCGCGGTCACCGGGTCGGCGTGCTGGCCATCGACCCGTCCAGCCCGTTCACCGGCGGTGCGATCCTCGGTGACCGGGTCCGGATGCAGGACCACGCGACCGACCCGGGCGTCTACATCCGCTCGATGTCCAGCCGGGGCCACCTGGGCGGGCTCTCCGCGGCGACGCCGCAGGCGGTGCGGGTGCTGGAGGGTGCCGGCTGCGACGTGGTGCTCGTCGAGACCGTCGGCGTCGGGCAGGCCGAGGTGGAGGTGGCCTCGCTGGCCGACACCACACTCGTGCTGCTCGCGCCGGGCATGGGCGACGCGATCCAGGCGGTCAAGGCCGGCATCCTGGAGATCGCCGACGTCTTCGTGGTGAACAAGGCCGACCGGGACGGCGCGGACGCCACCGTCCGCGACATCCAGGGCATGATCGCGCTCGGCGAGCGCGGGCCGGGGGAGTGGCGGCCGCAGGTGGTGCGCTCGATCGCCGCCCGCGCCGAGGGCATCGACGACATCGCCGCCGCGATCGACAAGCACCGCGACTGGCTGGAGCGCCACGGCGAGCTGCGCCGCCGCCGGGAGGCGCGGGCCGCCGCCGAGATCGAGGCCATCGCGCTGGGCGTGCTGCGCGCCCGGATCGGCTCACTGCGCGACGGTACGCAGCTCCCGACGCTCGCGGCCAAGGTGGCCGAGGGCGCCATCGATCCGTACGCCGCGGCGGAGGAACTGCTCTCCCAGCTCGGCTCCTGAGACGCGGGCCGGCCGGGTCGCCCCGGCCGGCCTCTCAGATCTCCGCGTCGGTGAGCGGGTTGGCGGTTCCGGCCCGGCTGACCGGGGCCGTCAGCATGCCGGCGATGGCGTCGGCGAGGAAGTCCCCGACGTCCAGCCAGCGCGGGTCCTGCCCGTCCTGTTCGGCGCGGGCCTCGACCTCGGCGGTGGCGGTCATGACGATGCGGGCGATCAGGGCTGCCCGGCCGGCCACCACCCCCGGATCGAGGTGCGCCAGGCGGGACGCCAGTGAGGCGCGGACCGGCAGGTCGACGAAGGCCGACTCGAACGCCTCGCGCATCAGCACCCGCAGCGTCGGGTCGTGCAGGGCCTGGGCAAGGAAACGTGCCCGCCAACTCGGCCGGGGCAGGCCGGCGAGCACCGCCATGGACGGCTGTACGAGGCTGCGGACGTCGCCGAGCACCGAGTCGGGTTGCTCGGGCATGGCCCGGCGGGGTTCGGCCAGGGCGTCCATGTGCCGGGCGACCAGGGCCCGGAGCAGGCCCTCCCGGCCGCCGAAGTAGTACCGCACCGCGGAGTGGTTCGTGTTGCCCGCGACCTCGGCGATCCTGCGGTCGGAGACCTGCGCGATCCCCGTCTCGGCGAACAGGCGTTCGGCGGCGTCGAGCAGCGCGGTACGGGCCGCCTCCGACCGTGCCATGAACCCTCTCTTCCCCTGGACCGGCGCCCAGCTGTGGCGCAGGCCAAACCTAGTCGTTTCGTCTTCCGGGGGACGCGTCACCTACACTTCGTAAGTCACTTGACTTACGTTTGGCTGCCGACGCAGCCGTGAACCCCTCCGGAGCCTGCCTGTGCCGCCCTCCACCGACCCGGCGCCCGCCGAGCCGACCGCCGCCGACCGCAAGGAGCGGATCATCCGCTCGGTCGCCCTCTTCGTCATGCCGTTCCTCATGGTCACGATGATGTTCGCGACCTACGTGGGAACGATGCACTCGCCGCACCCCCGCCAGATGCCGGTGGCGGTGATCGGCAGCGGCGCCGAGGCCCAGGGCGTCGTCGACGCGTTGAACGCCACAACCGGCGAGCCGGTCGAGGCCCGGCTGGTCACGTCCCGGGACGCCGCCGTGGAACTCCTGCGAGACCGGGAGATCAGCGGCGCGTTGCAGCTCCCGGCGGCGGGTTCGGACCAGGCGACGATCATCACCGCGTCGGCGGCCGGCGCCTCCCGCGCCGGCACCGCGCAACAGCTCCTCGCCCCGGTCGCCGTGCAGCAGCAGTGGGCGTCCACGACCGAGGACGTCGCGCCGCTGCCCGACGACGACCGGGCCGGCATCTCGGTGCTGTTCGCCGCGATGGGCATGATGCTCGCCGGCTACGTACCGCTGAGCATGCTCCTGATGGCCACCCCGCACCTGCTGCGCCTGCGGCGGTTCGTTCCGCTGGCGGCCGGCTGGTCGGCGCTGACCAGCACGATCATCTGGCTGATCCTCGGGCCCGGTGTGGGCGCGGTCGACGGCCACTACCTCACGTTCCTCGGCGTCGGCATGCTCACGACCGGTGCCGTCGGTCTCGCCCAGCTGCTCTTCACCAAGGTGATGGGGCCGCTGGCGGTCCTGCTCGGGATGCTGTTCTTCGTCGTGCTCGGCATGCCCGCGTCGAACCTGGCGCTGCCGGTCGACACGATGCCCGGCTTCTTCCAGTTCCTGCACGGGGTGCTGCCCCTGCCGGCGGCGGGTGAGGCGCTGCGGTCGGCGCTCTACTTCGACGGCCGGGGCATCGGCGTCCACCTGCTGACGCTCGCCGCCTGGATCGTCGCCGCCGTGCTGCTCTGCCTGCTCAAGGAGCGCGGCGGGGCGCCGATCCCGCAGGCGCCGCAGGTCGACGGCCCGGACACGCCGCTGCCCGCACTCGCCGGCGGCCCGCCGCGGTCCAAGCGGTTCCGGTACGTGACGGTGGCGGCGTTCCCGCTGAGCATCCTGGTCGCCGTGGTGGGCCTGATGAGCTTCTCCATGCACAAGCCCGAGCCGCGCGACATCCCGGTAGCCGTGGTCGCCGCCGTCCCCGAGCAGGCGGAGCAGGTCGCCGCCGGCCTGCGGGCCGGTCTCGGCGGGGTCGCCGACATCTCCGTGGCCGCGTCGGTGGACGAGGCGAGGGAGCGCATCCTCGCCCAGGACCTGGTCGCCGCGTACGTGCTGCCCGCGACACCGGGCGGCGAGGCCACCCTGTACTCGTCGTCGGCCGCCGGTTCCAGCCAGCACATGATGGTGCAGACCATGTTCCGCCAGGTCGCCGCCGGGCAGCAGACGCCGCTGGCGGTCACCGACGTGGCGCCGCTCAGCAGGACCGACACGATGGGCAGCAACAGCCTGTACGTCGGCATGTCCTGGATCATGTCCGGGTTCCTGATGCTCGCCGTGCTCCGGGGCGGGGCACCGCACCTGCGGCGGCTGCGCCAGTTCCTGCCGATCCTCGGCGGCTGGGCGATCGGCATGGCCACCTGGCTGTGGCTGCTGTTCGACGTGATCATCGGCGCGGTCGACGGGAGCGCCCTGGAGATGATCGGTTTCGGGGCCCTCACCATCTTCGCCGTGTCGTCGGTGACCGGGGTGTTCACCCGCACCTTCGGCCTCGCCGCGATCGTCCCGATGATGGTGGTGCTGATGATGGCCGGCGTACCGGCCTCCGGCGGCGGCCTGTCGATCTACATGGTGCCGGAGTTCTTCCGGACGCTCCAGGGCGTCCTGCCGCTGCCCGCCGCCGTGGACACGGCCCGGTCGCTCACCTACTTCGACGGCGTCGGCGTCGGGCGGAACCTCGCCGTCGTGGCGATCTGGGCAGCGGTCGGCCTGCTGCTCAACCTCGGCGTCGACTGGTGGCTCCGGCGCCGGGAGCGGACGGCCGGCGGAACCGGGCCGCACCCGGCGCCGGACACCTCCGGCGGGCTGGACGGGATCGTCGGCGAGCCGGCGCCGGCCGGGGCGCGCTGAACCGGGCTCCGTCCACTGCGGAACGCCCGCGCCTAGTACGCTCGCACCGCCCCACGCCGTCGGCGCGGGGCGGTGCGACGGGTGGGAGAGCATGGCTGACGAGGCGACCCAGGAACTGTCGATCACGCCGGACGCGGTGGCGGGCGGGACCACGCACGTCTCCGACGAGGTGGTGGAGAAGATCGCGGTGGCCGCCACCCGCGGGGTGCCCGGGGTGGCCGAGCTGGGCGGTGACGTGGCCCGGTTCTTCAACGCGGTGCTCGACCGGGTCGGGCTCGATCAGGTCGGCGACGCCCGCCGGGGCTGCTCGGCCCACGTCACGAACGGCGCGGCGGTGATCAACCTGGTCCTCGTGATCGCGGCCGGTCACCCGGTTCCGCAGGTCACCGACGAGGTGCGGGCCGCTGTCGCGTCCGCCGTCGAGGCGTACGGGCTGCGGGTCGACGAGATCAACATCAAGGTCGACGACGTGGCGATGGGCTCGCCGCCTCCTGCCGCCTGACCCTGCCCCTCCGGCGGGCAGACGACCCGTACCGTTGTTCCCAGCGGCGCGAGGCCGCCGTGCGTCGGGAGGTTCGCCATGCCGAAGGCTGTCTCGTTCGCTCCAGTGCGAACCGTGAGGGCGTACGAGGGGATCGTCCGGCAGGTCGAGGAGCGGATCGCCGCCGGCGATCTGCGGCCGGGGGACCGGCTGCCCAGCGAGCGCGAGCTGACGACCCAGTTCGACGTCAGCCGGTCGACCGTGCGTGAGGCGCTGCGCGTGCTGGAGAGCAGCGGCCTGGTCCGCTCGCGCCCCGGTGACCCGCTCGGGCCCCAGGTGATCGCCTCGACCGCCTCGGCGATGCGCAAGCTGTTCGCCCGGGTCGTGGACAGCCGGCGGCTCGGCGTGGCGGAGCTGCTCCAGTTCCGCATGATCATCGAATCGGCGGCGGGATCGGTCGCGGCCCGGCAGGCGTCACCGTCCGAGTTGGACGAACTGGAGCAGGCGCTGGCGGGCATGCGGGACGCGGTGGCCGACGGCTACGAGGCGTTCAGCGCGGCGGACGTCCGCTTCCACGAGCACGTCGCCCGCCTGTCCGGGAACGAACTTCTGGTGCTCTGCCTCGACGCGGTCCGCAGCATGGTGCTCGATCTGATCTCCACGAAGCTCGCGGAGGCCCCGGATCGTGAGGCGCTGATGGAGCGCACGCTCGCGCACCACCGCCGGGTCATCGACGCGATGCGCGCGGGCGAGGCCGACGAGGTGGCCCGGCTGACCCGCCAGGAACTGCACCACTACTACGCCGAGTACGTGCCGGAGGCGCGGCGCTCGATGGTGGACGTATTGCTCTGAATCCGCCTGATGTGGCCTGACCTCGGATTATCCGAGGCGGCCATCAGCTGAGCAGGCTCTTCCCTTCAACTGGTCTGACCAGTAGCCTCCCCCACATCTCGTCGTGTACCACGGGGGACCACCAGTTGCCCAATGCATCGACCGCCCCGGATCGGGGCGGAGGTCGCACCGCTTCGCATGGGAGAAGCTGCATGAAGTCGTCCAGATTCGCCGCGCTCGCCGCGGCAGCCCTGGTCTGTCCGGGACTCGTGCTCGTCGCGTCGCCCGCGTCGGCCAACCCCGCCGCCGGCGCACCGGGTGCCCACAACGCCATCACCGACGTTCCCGGCATCCAGGTCGGCCAGGTCCAGTCCGACACCGCTCCGTACCTGACCGGCACCTCGGTCGTCTACATGCCGCAGATGTCCGTGGCGAGTGTGGACCAGCGTGGTGGCGCCCCCGCCACCAAGGAGACCGACCTGCTCAGCCCGCTCAACTCCAACCCGGGCGTCAACGCGATCCAGCTCGGCGGCAGCAGCATGTACGGGCTGTCGGCCACCAACGGCATCATCCGCTGGCTGGAGGACCGGGGCGAGGGCGTACGCGTCGGCGCCGGCGGCGTGGCCCCGATCGTGCCGGCCGCGGACATCTTCGACCTCGGCCGCGGCGGCGACCCGAAGGCCCGCACCTCCGCCGAGTGGGGTTACCTCGCGGCACAGGCCACCTCGGACGGTCCCGTTCGCCAGGGCGGCGTCGGCGGCGGCACCGGCGCCCGTGGCGGCGGCATGCGCGGCGGCGTCGGCACCGCGAGCGTCCACCTCGGCGACGGCATCTACGTCGGCGCGATGGTGATCGTGAACCCGGCCGGCTCCCCGGTCGACCCGGCCGACTGCACCCTGTACGGCGTCAAGTACGGCATCGGCAACGAGTTCGCCGGGTACAAGGCTCCCAAGAAGAAGGAGTGCAACCCGCCGACCCCGCCGGCCGCCGCCGCCGAGCAGCCGGCCAACACCACGATCGCCGTGGTGGCCACCAACGCCCCGCTGGAGAAGGCCGCCGCGCAGCGCATGTCCGGCAACGCGCACGACGGCATGGCCCGCGCGATCAGCCCGATCCACACGCTCGGCGACGGCGACACCGTGTTCGCGGTGTCCACCGGCAAGGGCGAGGCGCTCCAGATCAACGACCCGGCCGACAGCCGCCAGCTCAACGCCATCTTCAACGCCGGCGCCAGCACGCTCGCCCGTGCCATCGCCAAGGCGGTCCTCTCGTCCGAGAGCATCGGCAACACCACCAGCTACTGCGACCGCTACCCCTCGGCCTGCAAGGGCATGAAGCAGCTCAAGCAGTGGCGTACGCAGGGCAACGCCCCGGACGTGACGCCGGAGACCTTCGCCCAGGCGACCCAGGCGCTGGCGCAGACCCCGGTCCCCGCGCCGGCCGGTGCCGACAAGGGCAAGGACAAGGGCAAGGGCAAGCCGAACGCCGCTCCGGCGGGCAACACCACGAACGACGCCGGTCAGGAGTCGCAGAACGGCATGGTTCTCGCCTCCGGCAACACCGGTGGCCCCACGCTCTCGACGGGCGTGACCACGGGCCTGCTGGCCGCCGCCGTCCTCGGTGTCGGCCTGCTGGGCATGCACCTGCGGGGACGTCGCCGGGCGCCGTCCGGCGGGCTCAGCTGACACAGCCGCTGTCTCACCTCGCGCCGGCACAGTAGGCGCGTGACGATCGAGGCGGGTTCCGTCCACCCGGACGGGGCCCGCCTCGCGTCGTTCCCAGGTCGCCGGCCGGTGGATCGTCCGCGACCGGTATGACCGTCGATCTTGGAGTTGTGGCACCTCGCACAGCTCGCATACAACGCATCCCAGGCGCCACAACTCCAAGATCGACGGAGTGGGGCGTTCAAGGCCGACCCACTTGGCAGCACGTCAGCCCTTCGGTGTGCCGAGGGAGCGGGAACGAGCTGCCCTCGGCAGCTCGTTGCGTCGCGCTGGCGCAGAGCACAGAGGCCACACCGTAGGGCCGGACGTGGTCGTCGGGCGGGTGGAACGCGTCCACCCGCGGTTCAGCCCTCACTCGGCCGTGCGTTGCGTCGACGCCCCGAGCCCCCGGGCACGCAGTTTTCACGGAGGCAACACACCTCGACTGCGTCAGTCCACTGCGCACCGAATACGGCTCCCGGGCAACCCCGGCCCTCCTGGGCCGTCGATCTTGCACTTGGTGTCCCGACGAACGGGGTCAAATCCCCCGCACCAGGGGCAGCAAGTGCAAGATCGCGGGGAGGGGGAGCGGGGAGGGGGAGCGGGGGAATGACGGAAGGACCTGGTGGGCGGGAGCCCACCAGGTCCTTCTGTGCGTGGTGCTGGGCTACTTCTTGGACACCTTGGTGACGTCGAAGGACTGGGTCACCGCGTCCTTCGGGTAACCCTCGACGCCGTCGCGGATCACCGCGAGGTTCGGCAGCAGGAACAGCCAGTCGCTGGCGGCCTCCTGCGAGATGACCTTCGCGGCCTCGGCGAACTTCTTGTCCCGGGTCGCCGCGTCCAGAGCCGTGTCGGCCTCGTTCATGAGCTGCGTGACGGCCGGGTTCTTGTAGCGGTAGTAGTACTCCGGCTGGCCGTAGCGGACCAGGTCACGCGGCTCGACGTGGGCGATGATCGACAGGTCGTAGTTGGCCTTGCCGAGCACCTTGTCGAGCCACTGCGGCATCTCGACGTTGTTCTGGGTCACCTTGATGCCGACCTCGGCGAGCTGCGAGGCGACGAACTGCGCGGAGGCGCGGGCGTAGCCGGGCGGCGGGACGTCCATGGTCAGGGTGAGTCCGTTGGCGTGGCCGGCCTCGGCGAGCAGCTGCTTGGCCTTGGCGGGGTCGTGCGGGAAGTCTCCGGTGCGGTCCTCGTACCACGGGTCGCTCGGCGGCACCATGCTGCCGATCTTCGTGCCGTACCCGGACCAGACGGTCTTGATGAGCGCGTCGTGGTCGATCGCGTGGCGGATGGCCTGGCGCACGCGGGCGTCGGCCAGCGGGCCCTTGGCGTTGTTCATCGCCAGGACGACCTCACCGGTCGTCTTGCCCTCGACCACCTCGAACTGCTTGTTGCCCTTGAACACCTCGAGCAGCTGCGGCGCCTGGATGTTGGCCACGATGTCGAGCTGACCGGAGAGCATCGCGTTGTTCAGCGCGTTGGCGTCGGTGATGTACCGGAAGACGGCGGTGCCGACCTTGGCCTTCTCACCCCAGTAGCCGTCGTTGCGCACCAGCGTGATGCTGTCGCCGCGGTTCCACTTGTCGAACTTGAACGGGCCGGTGCCGTTCGGCTTCGTCCCCAGGTCGGTGGAGTTCTCCTTGAGCACCACGCCGACGCGGCCGGCGACGTCGAACAGCCAGCTCTGGCTGGGCCGGGACAGCGTCACGTCCACGGTGGAGGCATCGGGCGCCTCGACGGTCTTCACGACTGTCATCTGCGACTTGAACGGGTTCGTCGAGCCCTCGGCGGTGACCCGCTTGAAGCTCCACACCACGTCCTGCGCGGTGAGCTTCTGGCCGTCGTGGAAGGTCACGCCGTCGCGCAGCTTGAACGAGTACTTGGTGCCGTCGTCGGACACCTTCCACTCGCTGGCCAGCAGCGGCTCCACCTCGCCGGTGCCGGCGTTCTGGCGCACCAGGCCCTCGTACACGTTGTAGAGCAGGACCTGCGGGATCGCGGCGCCGGCCTCGGCGGTCAGGTCGAGGCTCACCGGCTCCAGGTAGGCGCCGAGGGTGACCGTACCGTTGCCGGAACCACCGCCGGTGGTGGTCTCCGAGTCACCATCGCTACTGCACGCGGTCAGAGCCAGCGCCGTGGCGAGCAGCACGGCGGGCAGCGTTATCTTCAGCCGATTCATTCGTGTGTCCCATCGCGAAGAACGCCAAGGGCGCTCGTAGCCTGTGAGGCGGGACACTATGAGCGTGCTACCCGATGCAAAAGGGCCAGTTCAGCGGGGTCGGCAGGTACCAATCAGCGCCGGACTACCGCGCCACGCGGAACCCGGTGTTGCCACTTGAGGAGTCAACGGTGGTCCGACTCCGTGCTGCCACGCGGTAACGGTTGCAATAAGAGTCGTGGCACAGGTACGAACCACCCCTGATGACGCTCTCACCTGGTGAGATACGGCCGCGGCGGTCGCGCCAGGGTTCGGCCGTGAGTTCCCAAACGTTGCCCGCGACGTCGTACAGGCCGTAGCCGTTCGGCGGAAACGCGGTCACCGGAGAGGTGCCTGCGAACCCGTCTTCCGCGGTGTTGACAGCAGGGAAGGCACCCTGCCAGATGTTGCACAGGTGCCGCCCGTCCGGGGTCAGCTCGTCGCCCCAGGCGTAGCGCGCCTGGGACAGGCCGCCGCGCGCCGCGTACTCCCACTCGGCCTCGGTGGCCAACCGGGTGCCGGACCACAGGCAGTACGCCTCGGCGTCCCGGTGGGAGACGTGCACGACGGGGTGCCGCTCGCGCCCGCGTACGTCCGAACCGGGCCCGTCCGGGGCGGCCCAGTGCGCTCCCTCGACCGCCAGCCACCACGGCGCCTGCGGCACCGACGCGTCCAGCACGTACCGGTGCGCGGACGGCGCCAGCAACAGGTGGAAGACGAACGACCAGCCGTACCGTTCCGCGTCCGTGCGGTAGCCGGTGGCGTCGACGAAGCGGGCGAACTGCCGGTTCGTCACCGGTGTCGCGGCGATCGCGAACGGGGCCACAGCCACCGGCCGGACCGGTCCCTCCAGGTCCTCCGGGAAGCCCTCCGGGTCGTCGGTGCCCATGAGGAAGGTGCCGCCGGGCAGCGCGATCAGGTCGTCCGTACCCCCGTGTGGTGAGCGGACGGCGCTCGCGCCCGCCGCGGCGCCGGTGCCGGCGGCGGCGGGCGGGCGTCGCGGCGCGCAACACGGCGACGGCGGGGGAGTGCCCCCGCCGTCGCCCGGATCGACCGGTTCGGTGCTCACATCCGTGTCACGCCGGCAGGGCGTCCGCCTGGTACGCGCCCTCGCCGATGACGGCGGCGACCGCGTCGCCGAAGTCCTCGGTCGACATGCCCATCTCCGGCCCGCGCATGGCGCCCAGACGCGGCAGCACCGCCTTCACCCCGTCCTCCAGGCAGCGGGCCGCCTCGGGGTGGCCCAGGTGCTCCAGCATCAGCGCGGCGCTGAGGATCGACCCGGCGGGGTTGGCCCAGCCGCGGCCGGCGATGTCCGGCGCGGAACCGTGCACCGGCTCGAACATGCTCGGCGCCGACCCGGTCGGGTTGAGGTTGCCGCTCGCGGCCAGGCCGAGACCGCCCTGCACGGCCGCGCCCAGGTCGGTGATGATGTCGCCGAACAGGTTGTCGGTGACCACGACGTCGAACCGCTCCGGCTGCGTCACCAGGTAGAGGCACATCGCGTCGACGTGCACGTAGTCCACCTCGATGTCCGGATACTCCGCGGCGACCTCCGCGAAGGTCCGCTGCCACAGGTCGCCGGCGTACGTGAGGATGTTCGCCTTGTGCACCAGGGTGACGTGCTTGCGGCGGCTCAGGGCCAGCCGGAAGCCGTGCCGGATGAGGCGTTCGACGCCCTTGCGGGTGTTCACCGACTCCTGGGTGGCGATCTCGTCCGGCCCGCCCCGGTGGATGAAGCCGCCGGCGCCGACGTAGGCGCCCTCGGTGTTCTCCCGCAGGATCACCAGGTCGCACTGCTCCGGGCGGAGCCCGCCGATGGGCGTGGGCACGCCTGGCAGCAGCTTGACCGGCCGCAGGTTCACGTACTGGTCGAACGCGGTCCGCAGGTGGATGACCAGGCCGCGTTCCAGCACGCCGGGCGGCACCGACGGGTCACCGACGGCCCCGAAGAGAATGGCGTCCGCCTTGGCCAGTTCCTGTTCCACGTCCGGCGGTACGACCTGGCCGGTTATCCGCCAGTAGTCCGCGCCGAGTTCGTAGTCCTCCCAGACCAGGTCGATCCCGAACCGTCGGGCGGCGGCGTCGCACGCCTTGACCGCCTGCGCGGTGACCTCCGGTCCGATGCCGTCGCCGGGCACCAGCGCGATTCGCTGGGCGCTCATGAGTCCACCCCTGTCCGCGTGCAGGAGACCGTCACCTGCCATCGCCCGGCCAAGCGTGGCGGGAACGGGCCCTCCGCAACAGGTCCAGGTCTCCGGCTAGGCTAGTACCAGCGGGACGCACAGGGCGTGTGCAGGGCGTACGACGACGGGACGAGGCGAGACCCCCGCGGGAGTGGGAGGTCGAGGTGGCGGATTTCCTGCTGCCGGTCAACCCGCAGAGCACGGTTCCGCTCTACGAGCAGATCATCACCGGGCTCGAGGACGCCATCCTCGCGGGGCAGTACGACGACGGCCCGCTGCCCAGCACGCGCCGCCTGGCCGAGGCGCTCGGCGTCTCCCGGAACACCGTGCTGACCGCGTACGACCGGCTCATGGAGCAGGGTCTGATCGTGACCGTCCCGCGGCGCGGTCTCTACGTCTCCTCCGACGCGGTGGTGCGGATGCGGGCCGCGCGGCGGACCGCCCGCTCGCCGATGCAGCCGATCGACTGGGAGGCGCGGCTGCCGGAACCGCCGCCCACTCCGGTGCACCGGGATCCGGCCTGGGCGCGGGCGCCGTTCCCGTTCGTGGTCGGCCAGCCCGACCCGTCCATGTTCCCGATCGGCGCGTGGGAGCGGGCGCAGCGTGAGGCGCTGCGGCAGGACGGGCTGTCCCGGGTCATCGGGGACGCCGGCCAGGCCGACGACCCGGAGCTGGTGCGTCAGCTCTGCGAGCACGTGCTGCCCGCGCGCGGCATCTCCGCCCACCCGGACCAGGTGATGATCACGCTGGGTTCGACGCACGCGCTGCACCTGCTGGCGAGCGTCCTCGTCCGGCCGGGCAGCGTGGTGCTCGTCGAGGACCCCGGCTACCCCGACGCCCGGACGATCATGCAGATGGCCGGCGCCGACGTGGTGCCCGGCCGGGTCGACGAGGACGGCCTGGTCGTCGAGGACCTGCCGGCGGACCTGCACGGCGCCCAGCTCGTGTACGTCACGCCGAGCCACCAGTACCCCACCGGCGCGACCATGTCGGCGTCCCGGCGTGAGGAGCTGCTGCGCCGGGCCGGCGCGGCGGACGCGGTGGTGATCGAGGACGACTACGACCCGGAGATGACGTTCCGGGGGATGCCCGCGGTGGCGGTGCGGGCGCTCGACGACGAGGACCGCGTGGTCTACCTCGGCAGCTTCAGCAAGCTGCTGGCACCCGGGCTGCGGCTCGGCTACGTGGTGGCGTCCCCGGCGCTCGTGGACGCCATGCGGGCCCGCTCCCGCTACGTGCTGCGTCACCCGCCCGGCCCGATGCAGCGCGCCCTCGCGCAGATGATCGCCAGCCGGGACCTGGCCCGCCACGTGCGCCGCGTCCGCGCCCACTACCAGGGGCTGTACGAGGAGATGGTGCGGGCGGTCGAGCGGCACGTGCGCTGGGGACCGCAGCCGGTGCCGCGCGGCGGGCTGGCCCGCTGGATCACCGGCCCGCCGGGGCTGGACGCCGGAGAACTGGCCCGCGAGCTGCGCCGCCAGGGCGTCCTGCTGGACCCGGGCGCGCCGTACTGGGCCACCCGGCCGGCGCCGCGTCACCACCTGCGCCTGGGGTACCAGGTGATGCCGCTGGACCGCATCGAGGAGGGGGTACGGCGGGTCGCCGCGGCCGTAGAAGACCAGGTCCGGCCACGGCTGGTACCCCCACCGACCCGGAAACTGGACGTTCCCCTCCGAGGGCGGAGTTCGTAACCTCCGACGCCATGACGTCGGACACCCACGCCTCCCTCCGCGCCGGCCATCTCGTGGACGAACAAGCCGTCGTGTCGCTCACCCAGGACCTGGTCCGCATCCCCTCGACCTGGGACGCGGGCCGAGGGCGTAGCGAGCAGCCAGTGGCGGAACTCGTCGCGCAGGTCATGCGGGGATTCGGCTGGCGGCCGGAGGTCACCGAGGTCGTCCCCGGGCGCCCCAACGTCGTCGCGGTGGTGGACGGCGGCCTGCCCGGCCCGACGCTGATGTTCGAGGGGCACACCGACGTCGTCACCGAGGGCGCTCCCGAGGAGTGGACCGTCGACCCGTTCGGCGGCGACATCGTCGACGGGCGGCTGTACGGTCGCGGCTCCGCCGACATGAAGGCCGGTGTCGCCGCGATGATCCACGCGACCCGGGCCGTCGAGCTGGCCGGGCCGTTCCCGGGCCGGATCGTGGTGGCGGCCCTGGTGGACGAGGAGGGCCAGATGCTCGGGGCGAAGCACTTCACCACCACCGCGCTCGCCCGCGAGGTGGACGCCGCGATCATCTGTGAGCCGGAGGCGGAGGAGATCTGCGCGGTCGCCAAGGGCGCCGTCCGGCTGCTTGTCACCTGCACCGGCAAGATGGCGCACGGCGCGATGCCGCAGCACGGCCGCAACCCCGTGCCGGCGGTGGCCGAGCTGGTCGCCGCGCTCGGCCGGTACCAGAAGGAGCTGCAGGCCGACCCGGGTGAGCACGAGCACCTCGGCCTGACGTACCTGACCCCCACGGTCCTGGACGCCGGCTCCGCCGACCAGCTCAACGTCATCCCCGGGCGCGCCGTCCTCGGCGTGGACTGCCGGACCGTACCCGGTGTCGACCACGCCGCGCTCGCCGCGCGCGTCCGCGCCGACGCCGACGCCATCGGCACCAGGCACGGCGTCACCTTCGCCGTCGAGGTCGTCGACGACCGGCCGTGCGCGGTCACCCCGGAGGACCACCCGGTCTCGCTCGCCGTGGCCGAGGCGCACCGCGCCGTCACCGGCGCCGAGCCCGTCTTCGGCGGCGTGCCCGGCGCGACCGACGGCACCATCCTGTGGCGCGACAGCGGCATCCCGAACGTGGTGTACGGACCCGGCCCGAAGTGGATCGCCCACCAGCCCGACGAGTACGTCGAGGTCGACGACGTCGTCCGCAAGACGAAGGTCTACGCCGAGGCGGCCCTGGCCTTCCTCACCGGGGCCACCGGCGCCCGGACGGGTGCGGCGTCGTGACCGCGCAGGAGCTGCTGACCGCGCTGCCCGCCGGCCTGCCGATCGGCGCGGGCTGGACCAGCACCGCGCAGACGGCGCCGGTGCGCTTCCCGTACGACGGCAGCACCGTCACCCAGGCGCCGTGGGGCGACCCCGGCGACGCGGAAGCGGCTGTCGAAGCCGCGCAGGAGGTCGCCGCGGAGATGGCCGGCCTGCCCGGCCACCGGCGGCGCGCGATCCTGACGGCAGTCGCCGCCGAGGTCCGCGCCCGCACCGGCTCGCTGGCCGAGCTGCTGGTCCTGGAGACCGGCAAGCCGCTCGTGGACTGCCGGGTCGAGGTCGCCCGCACGCTGGTCACGCTGGAGACGGCCGCCGAGGAGGTCGGGCACCTGACCGGCGAGACGGTGGCCCTGGACATGCAGCCGGCCGGCGAGGGCATGCTCGGTTTCTGGGTACGCCGCCCGGTCGGTGTCGTCGTCGGCATCACCGGGTTCAACTACCCGCTGCTCCTGGCCGCCCACAAGGTCGCGCCGTCGGTCGCGGCGGGCTGCCCGGTGATCGTCAAGCCGGCGCCGAACACGCCGCTGGCCACGCTGGTGCTGGTCGACCTGTTCCGCCGGGCCGGCTGCCCGGCCGCCGGGGTCCAGCTCGTCACCGGCGGCGTCGAGGTCGGCAAGCTCCTGACCACGCACCCCGGCGTCGCCGCCGTGTCGTTCACCGGGTCGGCGCACGTCGGCCACCAGATCGCCCGCGCCGCGGCCCCGCGCAAGGTGCTGCTCGAACTCGGGTCCAACGCGGCGCTCGTCGTCGGCCGCGACGCCGACCTCGACCGGGCCGCCGAAGCCGTCGTACGCGGCGGGTTCTACGCCTCCGGCCAGGCGTGCATCAGCGTGCAGCGGGTGATCGTCGAGGAGCCGGTCCGGGAGGCGCTGCTGGACCGCCTCCGGCCGCTGCTGGCCTCGGTCATCACCGGCGACCCCCGGTCCGCCGACACCCGCGTGTCCGCCCTGGTGGACGAGGCGTCCACCGAGCGAGTCCACTCGTGGGTGGACCGCGCGGTCGCCGCCGGGGCGCGCTGCCTGGCCGGCGGTACGGCGCAGGGCCGGGTGCTGCAACCGACCGTGCTCGTCGACGTCCCCGAGGACGCCGAGTGCTGGGCGGAGGAGATCTTCGGTCCGGTGGTCTGCGTCCGGTCGGTGCCCGACATGGACGCCGCGGTCGAGCTGGTCAACCGGTCCCGCTACGGGCTCCAGGCCGCCGTCTTCACCCGCGACCTGGCTGTCGCCCTGGACGTCGTACGCCGTCTCGACGTCGGCGGCGTGCTCGTCAACGAGGTGCCCGGCTTCCGCGCCGACAACATGCCGTACGGCGGCGTCAAGGACTCCGGCATCGGCCGGGAGGGACCGCGCTTCGCCATGGAGGAGCTGACCGTGACCAAGATGGTGATGATCAGGCCATGACTCGGAGTGGGAGCACACACGCATGGTGATCTACTTCGTCCGGCGGCTGGCCATCCTCGCGGTATCGCTGTTCGCCGCGTCGATCCTCGTCTTCACGATGCTGGCGCTGCTGCCGGGCGACCAGGCGCAGGCGATGCTCGGCGTCAACGCCACCCCGGAGGCGCTGGAGGCGCTGCGGGAGCAGTTCGGGACGAACCGGCCGTTCACCGAGCGGTACCTCGAATGGGCGGGCGGCCTGATCCGCGGTGACTTCGGCATCTCGCCGCTCAGCGGGGTGTCGGTCGGCTCGGAGATCGCCGACAAGCTCGGCGTGACGGTGCCGCTGATTCTGGCCGGGATGACGCTGGCGCTGCTCATCGCCGTACCGCTGGGCATCCTCGCCGCGGTGAAGAGCCGTACCGCGATCGGAACGGCGCTGTCGGCGCTGAGCCAGGTCGGCATCGCCGTGCCGTCGTTCTGGCTGGGCATCCTGCTCATCACCGTGTTCGCGGTGAAGTTGCAGTGGCTGCCCGCCGGCGGGTTCACCGGATGGGACGACGTCGGCGGCGCCGTGCAGGCCCTGCTGATGCCGGCGCTGGTCCTCGGCGTGGCCCAGGGCGCGATCCTGATGCGCTACGTCCGGTCCGCTGTGGTCGAGGTCATGCAGGAGGACTTCATCCAGACCGCGCGGGCCAAAGGGCTGAGCCGCTCGCAGGCGCTGTCCCGGCACGCGCTGCGCAACGCGGCCATCCCGGTCATCACGGTCCTCGGTCTGCAACTCGCGACGCTGCTCATCGGCACCGTCGTGATCGAGAACGTCTTCGGCCTGCCCGGTCTCGGCCGGATGCTGCTCCAGGACGTGGGCAACCGCGACCTGCTGAAGGTGCAGGGCACCGTGATGGTGCTGACCGCCGCGGTGCTTCTGATCAACTTCGTCGTCGACGTGGTGTACCACGCGGTCGACCCCAGGCTGAGGAGCAAGGCATGACATCAGTCGCCGACGCCCCACCGGACGCCACCGCCGACGTCGTCGCGGCCGGCCCGGTCAAGCCGCGCCGCCGCTGGAACCTCACGCTGGTGATCGGCGCCGGCCTGGTGGGCCTGGTCGTCCTCACCGCGCTCGTGTCGTTCCTCTGGACGCCGTACGACCCCACCCGGGTCGACCCGTCGCAGACGCTGCTGTCCCCGGGCGGGGACCACTGGCTCGGCACCGACCACTTCGGCCGGGACATCGTCAGCCAGCTCCTCGTCGGCGCGCGGACCACACTGTTCGTCGGTGTGGTCGCCGTCGCGATCGCCGCCGCCGTCGGCGTACCGCTGGGTCTGCTCGCCGCCACCGGGCACCGCTGGCTCAGCGAGCCGGTGATGCGGGCGCTGGACATCGTGTTCGCGTTCCCGGCCATCCTGCTGGCGATCATCCTGGCCGCCGGCTTCGGCGCCTCCACGCTCACCGGCATGATCGCGATCGGCGTCGCGAACGTGCCGGTGTTCGGCCGTCTCACCCGGGCCGGCGCGATGCAGGTGCTGCAGAGCGACTTCGTGCTCGCCGCGCGCAGCTACGGCCGCCGGGGCGTGGTGCTCATGGTCCGGTACGTGCTGCCGAACATCGCGGCCCTGCTCATCGTGCAGGCGTCGGTGTCGTTCGCGCACGCGGTGCTCGCCGAGGCGGCGCTGTCCTACCTCGGGTACGGCACCCCGCCACCGACCCCCACCTGGGGACGGATGCTCCAGGAGGCCCAGAACTACTTCGTCGTGCAGCCGATGCTCGCCGTCTGGCCCGGTCTGGCCATCGCCCTGTCGGTGCTCGGCTTCAACCTCATGGGCGACGGGTTGCGCGACGCCCTCGACCCGCGGCTGAGAGGACGGTGAGCGGCGTGAGCGGGCTCGTGGTGGAGGACCTCGTCGTCGAGGTCCACGACATCCAGGCCGTCAAGGGCGTCTCGTTCGAGATCGGGCCGGGCCGCCGGATGGGACTCATCGGCGAGTCCGGCTGCGGCAAGTCCCTGACCGCGCTCGCGCTGATGGGCCTGCTGCCCCACGGCGTGACAGCGTCCGGCCGGGTGCTGCTGAACGGCCGTAACCTGCTCGACCTGTCCGACAAGCAGATGTGCGCGGTCCGCGGCAACGACATCGCCATGGTGTTCCAGGAGCCGATGACGGCGCTCAACCCGCTGATGCGGGTCGGCAACCAGGTCGCCGAGTCGCTGCGGCTGCACAAGGGGATGAGCCGGGCCGCGGCCTCCGCCCGGGCCGTCGAACTGCTCGAACGGGTCCAGCTGCCCGAGCCCGACCGCACCGCGCGCAAGTACCCGCACCAGCTCTCCGGCGGCCAGCGCCAGCGCGTCGTCCTGGCCATCGCGCTGGCGTGCGACCCCGCCGTGCTGATCGCGGACGAGCCCACCACGGCGCTGGACGTCACGGTGCAGGCGGAGATGCTGCGGCTGATGGACACGCTGGTGCGCGAGGAGGGCGCGTCGCTGCTGCTCATCACCCACGACCTGCCGGTGGTCGCCAGCATCTGCGAGGAACTGCTCGTCATGTACGGCGGCTCGATCGTCGAGCACGGCGACGTGGCGACGGTGTTCGACTCGCCCCGGCACCCGTACACGGCGGGCCTGCGGGCGTCCACGGTGCTGGAGAGCACCGACGGGAGCGGCCGGCTGTCCACCATCCCGGGCCGCGTCCCGTCGCTCGGGTCGTTCCCCACCGGCTGCGTGTACCGCAACCGCTGCCCGCGCGCCGACGACGTCTGCGGCACGGTGCCGCTGCTGACGGCGCCGCCCGGCAGCACCCAGTGGGCGGCCTGCCACCACCCGATCGAGAGCGACCAGCCCCTAGGAAGCGGGAAGGCCAGCGCATGACCACCACCCCGTTGCTGGAAGCCGTCGACGTGGTGCGCGAGTACCGCGCCCCGCGGCGGTCGCTGCGTACGCCGGGCCGGCCGATCCGCGCGCTCGACGGTGTGAGCGTGCAGGTCCACGAGGGCGAGGCGTTCGGCATCGTGGGGGAGAGCGGCTCCGGCAAGTCCACGCTGTCGCGCATCCTCATGGCCCTCGACCAGCCGACCTCCGGCACCGCGTTCTACCAGGGGCAGCGGATCAGCGGCGTACCGGAGCGGCGGCTCGGGTTCCTGCGCCGCGACGTGCAGATGGTGCTCCAGGACCCGATGTCGTCGCTGAACCCGCGCATGCGCGTCGCGGACATCATCGCGGAGCCGATGCGCGCGCTGCGCCTGCCCGGCGACCACCGGGCCCGCGTCGCCGAGCTGATGCACTCCGTGGGTCTGCCCGAGGAGGCGGTGACCCGCTACCCGCACCAGTTCTCCGGCGGCCAGCGGCAGCGCATCGCCATCGCCCGCGCCCTCGCGGCCGGGCCGAAGGTCATCGTGGGGGACGAGCCGGTCAGCGCGCTCGACGTCTCGGTGCGCGCGCAGATCCTCAACCTGCTCACCGACCTGGCCGAACAGTTCAAGCTGACCATGATCCTGGTCTCCCACGACCTGTCCGTCGTCCGGTACCTCTGCGACCGGATCGCGGTGATGAACCAGGGCCGGATCGTCGAGACGGGTGACACCGAATCGATCTACTCCGACCCCCGGCACCCCTACACCCAGAGGCTGCTGTCCGCGGTGCCCACCCTGAGCGGCGACCTCCTGGACCGATTCAACAGGAGCAGCACATGAGGTTGGTTGACCGCGTCGCCGTCGTCACCGGAGGCGCCAGCGGCATCGGACTGGCCACAGTCGGCCGGCTCGTCGAGGAGGGCGCGCGCGTCGTCATCGCCGACCTCGACGGCGACCGCGCCGCCGAGGCGGCCGCCGGGTTCGGGTCCGCCGTCGTGGGCGTGGCCTGCGACGTCACCCGGGCCGATGACTGCCGCGCCGCCGTCGAGACCGCCGTCGAACGGTTCGGCCGGCTCGACCTCATGCACGCGAACGCCGGTACGCCGTTCACCGGCCCGCTGGACGAGGTGGACCAGGCGACGCTGGACCGCGTGGTCGACGTGAACCTCAAGGGTGCGTTCTGGACCGCGCAGGCCGCCGCGCCCGCGCTGATCGAGGCCGGTGGCGGCGCGATCGTGTTCACCGCTTCCCTCCAGGCCGTCATCGCCCGCCCCCGGTACGCGCCGTACACCGCCGCCAAGCACGGCGTCATCGGCCTGATGAAGGCGCTGGCGCTGGAACTCGCGCCGCACGGCGTCCGGGTCAACGCGATCGCCCCGGCGGCGACCGAGACGCCGATGCTCTCGGCGTTCCTCGGCGGGATGGGTGACGTGCCGGACAGCGCGCGGGAGAACTTCCGGGCGTCGATCCCGCTGGGCCGCATGGCGACGCCGCGCGACTCCGCCGACGCGGTGGTGTTCCTCGCCAGCGACGAGGCGCGCATGGTCACGGGCCACACGCTCGTCCTCGACGGCGGCACGACGGCCGGCTGAGGCGTACCGTGACCGGACCTCTGGCGGACCCTCCGTACGAGGGGACCATCGGACGCACCTACGGCGAGTCGACGGAGCACTGGAGCACGCCGCCGTCGGCCGCCGCGGGTACCCCGAACGTGGTGTACGTGCTGCTGGACGACGTCGGGTTCGCCGACTTCGGCTGCTTCGGCGCCGAGATCGACACCCCGACGATCGACCGGCTGGCCGCCTCCGGGCTGCGGTACACCAACTTCCACACCTCGCCGCTGTGCTCGCCGACCCGGGCCAGCGTGCTCACCGGCCGCAACCACCACAGCGTCGGCATGCGCATGCTGTCCAACTTCGACAGCGGCTTCCCCAGCGGCCGGGGGCGGATCACCCACGCCGCCGCCACCGTCGCGGAGATGCTCGCCGACGCCGGGTTCAACACCATGGCGGTCGGCAAGTGGCACGTCGCGCCGCTGGAGCAGACCACGCCGTCCGGGCCGTACGACCAGTGGCCGCTGGGACGCGGTTTCGAGCGGTACTACGGCTTCCTGGAGGCCGAGACCGACAACTTCTATCCGGAGCTGGTGTACGACAACCACCAGGTGGACCCGCCGGCCACCCCGGAGGAGGGCTACCACCTCACCGAGGACCTGACCGACCGGGCCATCGGGTTCGTCCGGGACCAGACGTCGTTCACCCCGGAGAAGCCGTTCTTCCTCTATCTGGCGTACGCCGCGGCGCACGCCCCGCACCAGGCCCCGCCGGAGTACCTGGCGAAGTACCGCGGCCGCTACGACGCCGGCTGGGACGTCATCCGCGCGGACCGGCACCGGCGGCAGATCGGGCTGGGCATCATCCCGCCGGACGCGCCGCTGCCGCCGCACAACCCGGGCGTCGTGCCGTGGGACGACGTGCCGCCGGAGCAGCGGCGCCTGTTCGCCCGCATGCAGGAGGCGTACGCGGCGATGGTCGACCACACCGACGCCCAGCTCGGGCGCCTGGTCGACTTCCTGGAGCGGATCGGCCGGCTGGACGACACGATCTTCGTGGTCATGTCGGACAACGGCGCGAGTCCCGAGGGCACGCCGCTCGGCACGCTCAACCCCACCGCGTTCCAGAACCGGGTGCCGGAGAACCTCCAGGACAGCCTGGACCGGATCGACGAGATCGGCGGCCCGCGGGCGCAGAGCAACTACCCGCTGGGCTGGGCGCAGGTCAGCAACACCCCGTTCCGCCGCTACAAGCAGCACACCCACGAGGGCGGGGTGCGGGTGCCGTTCGTGCTGAGCTGGCCGGCCGGTGACGTACCCGGCGGGCAGGTGCGGACGCAGTTCCAGCACAGCATCGACGTCACCGCGACGGTGCTGGACCTGGTCGGGGTGCAGCCGCCCGCGGTGCGCCGGGGCATCCCGCAGATGCCGCTGCACGGCCGCAGCTTCCGCGACGGGCTGCGCGACCCGGCGGCGCCGCCGTCGCGGGACCGCCAGTACTTCGAGATGTTCGGCCACCGCGGCATCTACCACCAGGGCTGGAAGGCGGTCGCGTTCCACGAGCGGGGCACCTCCTGGGACGAGGACCGCTGGGAGCTGTACCGGATCGACGAGGACCCGACCGAGAGCCGCGACCTGGCCGCCGAGTACCCGGAGGTGCTGCGGCGCCTCATCGAGGAGTTCTGGATCGAGGCGGCCCGCTACGACGTGCTGCCGCTGGACGACAGGGGATTCGCGATCCGGGCCCGGGTGCCGCGCCCCGGATCGGTGCGGGACCGGCTGGACTTCACCTACCTGGCCGGCGTGCCGACGATCTCCGGCGCGGCGGTGCCGCCGACGATGAACCGCTCGCACGCCATCACCGCGCGGGTGCACCGCACCGACGCCACCCAGGGCGGCGTGATCGTGGTGCTCGGCAACGTCAGCGGCGGGTACGTGCTGCACATCAAGGACAACCACCTGGTGTACGAGTACAACCACCTCGGCACCCACTACGTGCTGCGGTCCGAGGGCGAGCTGCCGCTGGGCCCGGTGGAGCTGACCTTCGAGCTGACCAAGACCGCCGACTGCCAGGGCACCGGCCGCCTGTTCGTGGACGGCGAGGCGGCGGGCGAGGCGCTGTTCCCGCGGTTGCTGCCGTTCTTCCACGGGTTCGCCGGCATGGACATCGGGCGCAGCATCCACTCGCCGGTGTCGTCGAGCTACCCGGCCCGGCACGAGTTCTCCGGCGAACTGGAGTACGTGCGGTTCCGGCTCGCCGCGTCCGAGGAGGTGGGGGAGCCCATCGCCCCGGCGGGTGACGTCGCGCCGCGTCCGTCGGCCGGCGTCGGGTTCGAGGTCGTGGACTGACGCGCGCCCGCGCGTACGGCGACGGCGCGTGGACGGACCTCCTCGTCCGTCCACGCGCCGTCCGTCTGTCGGGCCTCAGCGCAGGGCCAGACCCCACAGCGGGTCCTCCAGGAACCGGCCGACGTGGGCGAGCACCCGGCTGCCCAGTTCCCCGTCCACCAGCCGGTGGTCGAACGACAGCGACAACTGCACCGTCCACCGGGGGACGACCTGCTCGTCGACCACCCACGGCATCCGGCGCAGCGCGCCGAGGCAGAGGATCGCCGCCTCGCCGGGGTTGAGGATCGGAGTGCCGGCGTCCACGCCGAACACGCCGATGTTGGTGATGGTGATCGTCCCGCCGGCCAGGTCGGCGGGACGGGTGCGGCCCTCCCGCGCGGTGCTCGCCAGCTCGTTGAGGGCGACCGCGAGGTCCCGTACCGGAAGGTTCTGCGCGGCCTTGATGTTCGGCACGAGCAGGCCGCGCGGCGTCGCGGCGGCGATGCCCAGGTTGACGTCGGCGAACCGGACGATCTCCTGGTTCTCCTCGTCCCAGCTGGCGTTCACGTCCGGATGCCGGCGGACGGCGTCCAGCACCGCCAGCGACGCCACGAGCAGCGGGCTGACCTTCACCCCCTGGAAGGCCGGGTCCTGCTTCAGCCGGTCCACGAACTCGACGGTGCCTGTCATGTCGACGGTGAGGAACTCGGTGACGTGCGGCGCGGTGAACGCGCTGGCGACCATGGCGGCGGCGGTCGCCTTGCGGACCCCGCGCACGGGCAGGCGCTCGTCCCGCCGGGCGTCGGTCGCCGGTGCCGGGCCGGTGGTGTGGTCGAGCAGATCCTGGCGCGTGATCCGGCCGCCGGGGCCGCTGCCGCGTACCTCGGTCAGCTTCACACCGAGGTCCTTCGCGAGCTTGCGCAGCGGCGGCTTGGTGAGCACCGGCGGCCGGGACGTGTGCGCCGGGCGGGAGGTGTCGGCCGGCCGGACGGACGGTGTGGCGCGACGGGGCCGCCGCGTCCGCGCCTGGGCGGACACCCCGTAGCCGACGAGCACCGCGGTGCGTTCCTCGGCGGGCTCCTCGGCCGCCGGCGATGCGGCGGCCGGCGCGGCATCCGGGGCGTCCGCGTCGTCCCCGGTCCGGATCGCGATGATCGGCGAGCCGACCTCGACGGTCTGCCCCTCCGCGGCCAGGAGGCGGTCCACCACTCCGGCGTACGGGCTGGGCAGCTCGACCACGGCCTTGGCGGTCTCGATGTCCACGATGACGTCGTTGAGGCCGACCGGATCGCCCGGAGCGACCCGCCAGGTGACGATCTCGGCCTCGGTGAGGCCCTCGCCGACGTCGGGCAGACGGAACTGCTGAACGGTCACGTGTACCTCTCCCTTCAGGCGGCCAGGACGCGGTCGACGGCGTCGAGGATCCGGTCCAGGTCGGGCAGGTACTCCTCCTCGACCTTCGCCGGCGGGTACGGCAGGTTGAAGCCGCCGACCCGCTCCACCGGCGCCTCCAGCGAGTAGAAGCACCGGCTCGTCACCTGCGCGACGACCTCGGCACCGAACCCGGCGAACGTGGGGGCCTCGTGGACCACCACCGCCCGGCCGGTGCGGCACACCGACTCCTCGACGGTCGCCACGTCCAGCGGGGAGATGGAGCGCAGGTCGATCACCTCGATGTCGCGGCCCTCCTGCGCCGCGGCCTCGGCGGCGGCGACGCAGGTGGCGACAGTGCCGCCGTACGTCAGCAGCGTCACGTCGCTGCCCGGCCGCACGGTCCGGGCGCGGTCCAGCGGCAGCGGCGGCCCGGCGGTTGTCACCTCGCCCTTGACCCAGTAGCGGCGCTTCGGCTCGTAGAAGATGACCGGGTCGTCACCCGCGACGGCCTGCCGGATCATCCAGTGCGCGTCGTCCGGGCTGGCGCAGTAGACGACCCGCAGTCCGGCGGTGTGCGCGAAGTACGCCTCGTTCGACTCGCTGTGGTGCTCCACCGCGCCGATGCCGCCACCGACCGGAATGCGCACCACCACGGGCAGGGCGGTACGACCGCCGGTGCGGGCCCGCATCTTGGCCAGCTGCGAGACGATCTGGTTGAACGCGGGGTAGACGAAGCCGTCGAACTGGATCTCGCAGACCGGGCGGTACCCGCGCAGCGCCAGCCCGATGGCGGTGCCGATGATCCCGGACTCGGCGAGGGTGGTGTCCACCACCCGGGCCTCGCCGAAGTCCTTCTGGAGACCGTCGGTGACCCGGAAGACGCCGCCGAGCCGGCCGACGTCCTCGCCCATCAGGAGGACCTTGTCGTCGTCCTCCATGGCACGGCGCAGGCCGGAGTTCAGTGCCTGACAGAGAGTGAGCATGAACGAGTTCTCCGATCGGGGCGGGCGTCAGTCGAGGAAGGAGGCGCGGTAGGCGACGAACGCGTCGCGCTCCTCCCGCAGAAGCGGGGGCACGTCGGCCAGCACTGTGGCGAAGGCGTCGGCGAGGTCCGGCGCCTCCAGCGCCAGGCACTCCCGGCGGGTACGGTCGGCCAGTTCGTCCGCCTCGGCCTGGATCCCGCCGAGGAACGCCTCGTCGCTCCAGCCCTCGGCGCGCATGAGCGCCTCGACCCGGGCCAGCGGATCCCGCGCCCGCCACGCCGCCAGCTCGTCGTCGGTGCGGTACCGGGTCGGGTCGTCCGACGTGCTGTGCCCGCCCATCCGGTACGTGGTGGCCTCGACGATCGCGGGGCCGGCGCCGGACCGGGCGTGTTCGGTCACCGCGGACGTCACCGCGTACACCGCCAGCACGTCGTTGCCGTCGACCCACTCGCTGCGCAGGCCGAACCCGGCGCCGCGCCGGTGGATCGGGGTACGCGTCTGCGACGCGGTCGGCGTGGAGATGGCCCACTGGTTGTTCTGACAGAAGAACACCATCGGGGCGGCGTTGACGGCGGCGATGTTCATGGCTTCGCTCGCGTCGCCCTCGCTCGCGGCGCCGTCACCGAAGTACGTCACGACCACCGTGTCGCTGCCGTCGCGCTGCACACCGAGGGCGTACCCGGTGGCGTGCAGCAGCTGGGCGGCCAGGACCAGCGTGTAGATGTGGAACGAGTACGGCTCCGGATCCCAGCCGCTGTGCGCGACGCCGCGCCACTGCCGCAGCAGGTCGGCCGGGCCGATGCCGCGCCACAGCGCCGCGGCGTGCTCCCGGTAGCTCGGGAAGACGTAGTCGTCGGCGCGTACCGCCGCGACCGAGCCGACCTGGGCGGCCTCCTGGCCGCGGCACTGCAGCCACAGGCCCAGCTCGCCCTGCCGCTGCAACGCGAACGCCTCGTCGTCGAGGCGGCGCGCGAGCCGCATCCCCCGGTACAGGTCACGGGTGAGGCGGCCGAGGGCGTCGCGGTCGGCGTCGACGTCCGGGTGCAGGCGCCCGTCCGGGGTGACGAGCTGGGTCCAGCCCTCGGACGTACGCGGAAGGTCGGTGGTGCCGGTGAAGGGGTTGGTGACCGGTGGGTCGGCGAGATCTACGGTAGTCATTCGTCACCTTCTGGGTGCGTCGGTCTCCGCGTCACCGGGGTCGCCGGCCGTCTCGCGGATCTCTCGGATACGGGACCGCCCGCCGGGGTGGACCCGGCGGGCGGTGGTGGGCAGTGCCTCAGACCGTGTGGCGGTCGGCGAGTGTCAGCGCCTCGTCGAGGATCGCCAGGCCCGCCTTGGCCTCCGTCTCCGACACGGTGCACGGCGGCACCACGTGGATCCGGTTGAAGTTCGCGAACGCGACCAGACCGCCGCGCTTGCACGCGGCCAGCACCTCGTTCATCTCCGGCGACGACGACCCGTACGGCGCCAGCGGCTCCTTCGTCCCGCGGTCGCGTACCAGTTCCAGCGCCCAGAACACGCCGAGCCCACGGACGTCACCGACGCTCGGGTGCCGGTCGGCGAGTTCGCGCAGCCCCGGGCCCAGCACGTCGGCGCCGATCGTGGCGGCGTTCTCGACGATCCGCTCGTCCCGCATCACGTTGATGGTCGCGACGGCGGCGGCGGTGGCCAGCGGATGACCGGAGTAGGTCAGGCCGCCGGGGTAGGCACGGGTGGCGAACGTCTCCGCGACGTGCTCGGCGATCACCACACCGCCGAGCGGGACGTAACCGGAGTTCACGCCCTTGGCGAAGGTGATCAGGTCGGGCGTCACGCCGTAGTGGTCGAGCGCGAACCAGGCGCCGGTACGCCCGAAGCCCGCCATCACCTCGTCGGCGATGTAGAGGATGCCGTGCCTGTCGCACAGCTCCCGTACGCCCGCGAGGAAGCCCGGCGGCGGCGGCATGATGCCGGCGGTGCCCGGCACCGTCTCCAGCACGATCGCCGCGATGGTGGACGGGCCCTCCATCTCAACGACGCGTTCGAGGTGGCGCAGCGCGAGCGCGCACTCCTCCTCCTCGGTCGTGGCGCCGAACTCCGACCGGTACAGGAACGGGCCGAAGAAGTGCACCACCCCGGCGGTGCCGTTGTCGCTGGGCCAGCGGCGCGGGTCGCCGGTGAGGTTCACCGCGGTCTGGGTGCCGCCGTGGTAGCTGCGGTACTGCGACAGCACCTTCGGCCGGCCGGTGTGCAGCCGGGCCATCCGGACGGCGTGCTCGATCGCGTCCGCGCCGCCGTTGGTGAAGAACACCTTGGAAAGGCCGGCCGGGGTCAGCTCCGTGATCAGCCGGGCCGCCTCGCCGCGGGCGTCGTTGGCGTACGACGGCGCGATCGTGCACAGGCGGGCCGCCTGCTCCTGGATCGCCGCGACCACCACCGGGTGCTGGTGGCCGATGTTGGTGTTGACGAGCTGCGACGAGAAGTCCAGGTAGCGGTTCCCGTCGCCGTCCCAGAAGTACGAGCCCTCGGCGCGCTCGACCACCATCGGGTCGAGCAGCGACTGAGCCGACCAGGAGTGGAAGACGTGCGCGCGGTCGAGTTCGTAGGTGCGTTGTGCGCTGCTGCTCATCGGCGTTCTCTCTCCGCTGCTCAGACGTTCTCGGGGAAGCCGAGGTTGATGCCGCCGTGGCTGGGGTCGAGCCACCGGGAGGTGACGACCTTGCCGCGGGTGAAGAAGTGCACGCCCTCGGCGCCGTGGGCGTGCGAGTCGCCGAAGAGGCTGTCCTTCCAGCCGCCGAAGGAGTAGTAGGCCATCGGCACCGGGATCGGCACGTTGACGCCGACCATGCCGACCTCGACCTCGTTCTGGAAGCGGCGGGCCGCGCCGCCGTCGTTGGTGAAGATGGCCGTCCCGTTGCCGTACCGGTTGGCGTTCACCAGCGCGAGCGCCTCGTCGTAGCTGCCGACGCGCACCACTGAGAGCACCGGCCCGAAGATCTCGTCGGTGTACACGCTCATCTCCGGCGACACCCGGTCGAGCAGGCTCGGCCCGAGCCAGAACCCGGACTCGTCGCCGTCGGCCCGCACGTCGCGGCCGTCCACCACCAGCTCGGCGCCGGCCTCGACACCCGCGTCGAGGTACGACGCGACGCGGTCGCGGTGCTCCTTGGTGACCAGCGGACCCATGTCGCAGGAGCGCCGCCCGTCGCCGACCTTCAGGGTGGCGATGCGCTCCCGGATCCGGGCCACCAGGTCGTCGGCGACGGGCTCGACGACCACCAGGGCCGAGATGGCCATGCACCGCTCGCCGGCCGAGCCGAACCCGGCGTTGACCGCCGCGTCGGCGGCCAGGTCGAGGTCGGCGTCCGGCAGCACCACCATGTGGTTCTTCGCGCCGCCGAGGGCCTGGACGCGCTTGCCGTTGCGGGTGCCGGTCTCGTACACGTACCGGGCGATCGGCGTGGAGCCGACGAACGACACCGCCTTGACCTCGGGGTGCTCCAGCAGCCGGTCGACCGCGACCTTGTCGCCGTGCACGACGTTGAAGACGCCCGCGGGCAGGCCGGCCTGCTCCCACAGCCGGGCCACGAGCAGCGACGCGGACGGGTCCTTCTCGCTGGGCTTGAGCACGACGGTGTTGCCCGCCGCGATGGCGATGGGCACGAACCACATCGGGACCATCACCGGGAAGTTGAACGGCGAGATGACGGCGCAGACGCCGACCGGCTGCCGGATCGAGTAGACGTCCACGTTCGTGGAGACGCCCTCGGAGTAGCCGCCCTTGAGCAGGTGCGGGATGCCGCAGGCGAACTCGACGACCTCCAGGCCGCGGGTGACCTCGCCGAGGGCGTCCGAGACGACCTTGCCGTGCTCGGCCGTGATCAGCTCGGCCAGCTCCTGCTTGTGCCGGTTGACCAGCTCCCGGAACGCGAACAGCACCTGGGTGCGCTTGGTCAGCGACGAGGTCCGCCAGGAGGCGAACGCGGCGGCGGCGGAGGCGACCGCCTGGTCCACCTCGTCGACCGAGGCCAGCGGCACCTCCGTCCGGACCGCGCCCAGCGCCGGATCGTAAACTGGGGCCGTACGCTCGGTGACGCCGGCGAACGGCTTGCCGTCGATCCAGTGGGTCACCCGCTCCAGCGGGACGGGAGCGGGCGCGGTGCCGGGTGCTGTCTGGGTCATGCCCGGGATCATCTGTGCTTCCCCAGGTCCGGGCAATGGGCACTGTGTCGTTCCCGTCCGCGGGAAGCGCACATACTGTGCGCCGGAGGAGAGGGGGAGGCGCTCCGATGCCGATGACCGTCCGTGACGTGCTCGAACTGCCGGCTCTGCAGCAGGCCGGGCCGCGCGTCCTGGCGGGCCGGGACCGGCTGGACGCGCCGGTGCGCTGGGTGCACGTCGCCGAGATCCCCGAGATCGCCGACCTGCTCCGCGGTGGCGAGCTGGTCCTGACCACAGGCATCGGCCTGCCCCCGGACGACGACGGGCTGCGCCGGTGGATCGACGGCCTGGCGGCCGTCGGGGTGGCGGGTGTGGTGGTCGAGCTGGGCCGCCGGTTCGGCGGCACGCTGCCGGCCGGGCTGGTCGAGCACGCCCGCAGCCGGAACCTGCCCCTGATCGCGCTGCGGCGCGAGATGCGGTTCGTCGCGGTGACCGAGGTCGTCCACTCGGTGATCGTCGAGGAGCAGACGGCGGACCTGCTCGCGAAGGACGAGATCCACCGCATCTTCACCGAGCTGTCGGTGGAGGGCGCCGAGCCCCGGCAGGTGCTCCGCGAGGTCACCCGCCTGTCCCGGCGTCCCGCCGTGCTGGAGAACCTCGCCCACCAGGTGCTGGCGTACGAGACCGGCCCGCTGACCGCCGAGGAGCTGCTCGACCGCTGGGAGACCCGCTCGCGCGCGGTCGAGGTCCCGTCCGGCACCGGCTACGAGCCGCGATCGGGCTGGCTGGTGACGAGCGTCGAGGCGCGGGGCAACCGGTGGGGGCGTCTCGTGCTGCTGTGCGACCAGGAGCCACCGGCCCGGACCCGGGTGCTGCTGGAACGCGCCGCGTCCACCATCGCGCTGAACCAGCTCGTCGCCCGGGACTCGTCGTCGGTCGAGCGGCAGGCCCGCAGCAGTCTGCTGCTGAGCATCGTCAACCACTCCGCGCCCACCCGGGACGTGGCGCTGCGGGCGCGCGGGCTCGGTGTCGTCCTGGAGCAGCGACTGCTGCTCGGCGTCGTGGTCCGGCGGCGCCGGCCGGCCCCGGGCACCGGCGCCGACGGGAACGCGAACCGGCGGGCACTGCTCGACGCGGTGGAGACGGCGGTACGCGAGTGCGGGCTCGCCGCGCTCGCCGGCGACGTGGACGAGGCGGCCGGCGGCACCGGCGTCACCCTCCTCGTCGCGCTCGACGAGACCGGCTCTGACGAGGCGGCGCTGGGGAGCCTGTCCGCCGCGCTCACCCGGGCGGGCCACCGGGCCGGCGCGGACGTCGTGGTCGCCGCCGGGTCGGTGGTCCGGACGCTCGACCTGGCCCGGCGCTCGCTGGTCGAGGCGGCGCAGGTGGCCGATGCGACAGTGCACACCGCCGAGCCGCGCCCGTTCTACCGGCTGCACGACGTCCGCCTCCGGGGCCTGCTGTACCTGCTGCGCGACGACGTGCGCCTCCAGACGTTCGTCGAGCGCGAGCTGGGCCCGCTGCTCTCCTACGACCAGCGCCACGGCACGAACCACGTCGCGTTGCTGGAGACGTACCTGGTGGAGGGGCGCAACAAGCGGCGCGCGGCGGATGCGATGTCGCTGTCGCGGTCGGCGCTCTACCAGCGGCTGGAGCTGATCGAGCGGGTGCTCGGCGTCGACCTGGACTCGAGCGAGCGGCGCCTGTCGCTGCACGTGGCGCTCACCGCCCGGGACGTCATGCGCGCCGGTGGCCCGGAGCCCCCCGGCTGACGGTCACCTGTGGGTGCCGCGGCCCGACCGCAGGCGCCGGACGCCGTCGCGGGCCGGCGCGCTGTGCACGCTGACGCTGACGACAGGTACGGCGTTCGCGACGCTCTTGCGGACCGTCTCCAGCGGCGCCGTGCCGGGGGTGCACTCGACGATCATCACAGCGGAGCGGTCGGGGCACTGCACGTACTGGACGTGTGAGACGGCGACCCGGCGGGAGTGCAGCACGGACAGCACCTTGAGCAGGCCGGTCGTGGAGTGGCCCACGCCGAGGTGGATCACCATCGTGCTCGGCGTGCCGTGCTCGGCGGCGGGCTCGTCGTACGGGCGGCCGGGGGCGGGCCGGGGATGGTCGACGGTTGCGGGGGTGGATGCGGACACGCTCACGGGGGCCTCACTAGGACGAGCCGACAGGATCGCTTGGCCGGCGACGCACGCGGAGGCGTACGCCGCCTAGGTAATCAGCCGGGTCGCGATTCGATTGCCCACGGCGGGAGTGTGGCACGGGAACCCGGCTGCCGGGAGGCTGCGCCGGGCAGTCGTCCGCCACGTGAGACAGCGCCCTGACCTGCGGATCGACGGTGATGGGTCGCCCCGGCGGGGCCGGTCGCCGGGTTACCGGCCGGTACGCGAGCCCTTAAGGATCGTTCAGGATCTCGCTCTACACTCGGACTCGGGACGACGACTTGAGAAGGAGCTCCGCGCATGGACGCTGACGAGATCGCCGCCGGTCGGGCCCGCTGGCAGGCCCGCTACGACGCCGCCCGCAAGCGCGACGCGGACTTCACCACGCTGTCCGGAATGCCGGTCGAGCCGGTGTACGGCCCGCCGGAGGACACCGCGTACCCCGGGTTCGAGCGGATCGGCTGGCCGGGCGAGTTCCCGTACACCAGGGGCCTGTATCCGACCGGCTACCGCGGGCGGACCTGGACCATCAGGCAGTTCGCCGGCTTCGGCAACGCCCGGCAGACCAACGAGCGCTACAAGATGATCCTCGGCGCGGGCGGCGGCGGTCTCTCCGTGGCCTTCGACATGCCGACGCTGATGGGCCGCGACTCCGACGACCCGCAGTCCCTCGGCGAGGTCGGCCACTGTGGTGTCGCTGTGGACTCGGCCGCCGACATGGAGGTGCTGTTCGACGGCATCGACCTGGCGGGCGTGACCACCTCGATGACCATCTCCGGCCCGGCCGTGCCGGTCTTCTGCATGTACCTGGTCGCCGCCGAACGGCAGGGCGCCGACCTGTCCACGCTGGACGGAACACTCCAGACGGACATCTTCAAGGAGTACATCGCGCAGAAGGAGTGGCTGTTCGACCCCGAGCCGCACCTGCGCCTCATCGGCGACCTGATGGAGTACTGCGCCCGGGAGATCCCGCGGTACAAGCCGCTGTCCGTCTCCGGCTACCACATCCGCGAGGCCGGCTCGACCGCCGCGCAGGAGCTGGCGTACACGCTGGCCGACGGATTCGGGTACGTCGAGCTGGGCCTGTCGCGCGGCCTGGACGTGAACACCTTCGCCCCCGGCCTGAGCTTCTTCTTCGACTCCCACGTGGACTTCTTCGAGGAGATCGCCAAGTTCCGCGCCGCGCGCCGGATCTGGGCCCGCTGGCTGCGCGACGTGTACGGCGCCACCAGCGAGAAGGCCCAGTGGCTGCGGTTCCACACGCAGACCGCCGGGGTGTCGCTGACCGCTCAGCAGCCGGTGAACAACGTGGTACGCACCGCCGTGGAGGCCCTGGCCGCGGTGCTCGGCGGCACCAACTCGCTGCACACCAACGCCCTCGACGAGACGCTCGCCCTGCCCACCGACGAGTCGGCCGAGATCGCCCTGCGTACCCAGCAGGTGCTGATGGAGGAGACCGGGGTGACGAACGTGGCCGACCCGCTCGGCGGCTCCTGGTACGTCGAGGCGCTCACCGACCGGATCGAGGCCGAGGCGGAGGAGATCTTCGCCCGGATCAAGCAGCTCGGCGGCGAGGGTCCGCACACCATCGGCCCGATGACCTCCGGCATCCTGCGCGGCATCGAGGACGGCTGGTTCACCGGGCACATCGCCGAGTCGGCGTTCGTCTACCAGCAGGCGCTGGAGAAGGGCGACAAGCGGATCGTCGGCGTCAACTGCCACACCGGCACCGTCGCCAAGGACCTGGAGATCCTGCGCATCTCGCACGAGGTGGAGCTGGAGCAGCGCCGGGTGCTGACCGAGCGCAAGTCGGCCCGCGACGACGCCGCGGTCACCGCCGCCGTCGCGCGAATGGTCGAGGTGGCGAGGACCGGCGAGAACATGATCCCCGCCATGCTCGACGCGGTCCGCGCCGAGGCCACCCTCGGCGAGATCTGCGACGCGCTGCGCGCCGAGTGGGGCGTCTACCGAGAGCCCGCCCGCTTCTGACCCGCTGCTCTGCAAGGAAGGGCCCCTTCTTAACAGCTGCTGTTAAGAAGGGGCCCTTCCTCTACCGGAGGCGTTAACAGGGGGCCCTTCCTTGCGGGCGGGCTGAGCTGGGGGAGAGTGGTGACTGTCGCCGTCGCGGCTGGTCGGAGATCCGTCGCGTACGTGCGAGACTAGACAACCATGAGCGACCCACGGATCACCTCGTCGATCTTCACCCGCGGCGCGGTCGACCTCAGCGCGCTGCGCACCCCCGCACCGGCCGACACCTCCTCCGCCACACCGTCCCAGGGCGCTGGGCCGACCGGGCTGCCGGGCAGCCCCGCCGGCTCCGCCGCCGTGATCGACGTGACCGAGGCGAACATCCAGTCCGAGGTGCTCGAACGCTCGCTCACCACACCGGTGGTGGTCTTCTTCGGCGCCGCCGGCTACCCGGAGAGCGACCAGTTCGCCCCGGTGCTGGAGCGGCTGGCCGCCGAGGGCGGCGGAGCGTGGCTGCTGGCCCGGGTCGACGTGCAGCAGCAGCCGCGGCTCGCGCAGATGTTCCAGCTCCAGACGCTGCCCACCACGTACGCCATCGTCGGCGGCCGTCCGATCGACGCCTTCCCCGGCCCGGTGCCGGAGTCGCAGTTGCGACAGTGGCTCCAGGCGGTCCTCAAGGCCGGTGGCGTCACAGTCGCCGAGCCGGAGGACCCGCGCCTCGACGCCGCCGACGACGCGCTGATGAGCGGTGACCTCGACGCGGCCGAGGCGGCGTACCGGAAGATCCTGGCCGAGTCGCCGGCGGACGCGGCTGCGGAGGCGGGCCTGGCGCAGGTCGGGCTGGCCCGCCGGGTGGCAGGCGCCGACCCGCAGGGCGCGCTCGACGCCGCGTCCGCCGCCCCCGACGACGTCGACGCCCAGCTGCTGGCCGCCGACATCGAGGTGCTCAGCGGCCTCGCCGACGAGGCGTACAAGCGGCTGGTCGGCCTGGTCCGGCGCACCGCCGGGGACGACCGGGACCGGGTACGCCAGCACCTGCTCGGCCTGTTCACCATCGCCGGCCCGGACGACCCCGCCGTGGCCTCCGCCCGACGCGCCCTGGCCAGCGCGCTGTTCTGAGTCAACCCGCGCGGGCCGGCGCACCGCCGGCCCGCCCGACCGCCGAGGACGGGAGCCCATGATGCGCCGGATCGCCGTCCTCGACGCGCCGACGAACCTCGGACTACGCCCGCCCACCGCGAGCTCCGTTCCCGGGTGCGGCAAGGCGCCTGGTGCGCTGCGCGACCACGGCCTGCTCGCGCGGCTGCGGGCCCGCGACGCCGGCTGCCTCACCCCGCCCCGGTACGACCCGGGCGACTGGCGGCCCGGCGACGGCGTCTGCCACGCGCCGGAGATCTCCGCGTACTCGGTGGCGCTCGCCGACCGGATCGGCGCGATCATCGACCGGGGCGAGTTCCCGCTGGTGCTCGGCGGCGACTGCTCGGTGCTGCTCGGCTCGGCGCTGGCCATGCACCGCCTCGGCGAGGCGGTCGGCGGGCGGATCGGGCTGGTGTTCGTCGACGGCCACTCCGACTTCCGGCACCCCGGCAACGCCTCCTACGTCGGCGCCGCCGCCGGGGAGGACCTGGCCCTGGTCACCGGCCGTGGACAGCCCGACCTGGCCGCGATCGAGGGCCGCAGGCCGTACTTCCGGGACATCGACGTGGTGGTGCTCGGCATCCGCGCGCAGGACGAGTACCGGCTCGACCTCCAGGCCGCCGGCATCACCACCCGGCCGGTGCCGGCGCTGCGCGCCGAGGGTGCCGCCCGTACCGCCCAGTGGGCGCACGAGCAGCTCGTCGACTGCGCCGGCTACTGGGTGCACATCGACGTGGACGTGCTCGACCCGGCGGTGATGCCCGCCGTGGACGCGCCCGACCCGGGCGGCATCGCCTTCGCCGAGCTGGAGATCCTGCTCGCCGGGCTGGTCGACACCCCGCACTGCCTCGGCGTCGAGCTGACCGTGTTCGACCCCGACTACGACCCGGACGGGGCGTACGCGGCCGAGATCGTGAACACAGTGGTGGCCGGGCTCGCCCCGGTCGTCGCGCCGGGCGCCGTGCCGCCCCGGTTGCTGCCGGCCGGGCCTGTCGCACCGGCGCCCCGCGCCGCCGACAGCCGGCCGGAGCCCGAGCCGCTGCCCGCCCCGGCGGCCGTACCGGCGCCGGCGGTCGCGGTGGAGCCGATCGGCCCCGACCCGACCGTCGGCGACGACCTCGGCGACGACCCGCTGGGGCCCGGCCTGCTGCGCCGCGCCCCCGCCGGAGACGAGCCGGACCCGGCCCGCTCCGGCATCGACATCGCCTGACCGGTACGCCTCAGCTCGCGGCCAGGCCGCGCAGGAACTTCTCGGCGATCGGCGCCGCCACCTTCGAGCCCGCCCCGCCCTGCTCGACGAAGACGGCGAAGGCCACGTCGCCCTGCCAGCCGACGAACCAGGCGTGCGTGTGGGCCGGGTTGTTGTCGTACTCCGCGGTGCCGGTCTTGCCGTGCACCGGCTCGCCCGGCACGTCCGCCAGCGCGCTGCCGCTGCCCGCTGTCACCACCCCGCGCATCATCGACTTCAGCGCCGTCACCGACTCCGGCTTGAGCGCCTCGCCGGCCGGCGCGGGCTTGGCCGGCGCCGGGTCGAGCAGCAGCTTCGGCTGCTCGAACTTGCCCCGGGCCACAGCCGCCGTGGCGCTCGCCATGGCCAGCGGGCTCACCAGCGTGGTGCCCTGGCCGATCGCGGCGGCGGCCTGCTCGGTGGCCGAGCCGTTGGCGGAGATCTTGCCGGTGAACGCGTCGGTGCCCAGATCCCACGCGGCCTCCAGGCCGAGCGTACGGCCGGCCTGGGCCAGCCCGTCCGGGCCGAGCTTCGGCGCCAGCGCGGTGAACGCGGTGTTGCACGACTTGGCGAAGTCGGTGGCGAACGGCACCGGGCCCAGCTCGAAGTTGTCCGAGTTCTTGAAGACCCGGCCCTCGACTGTCGACGTCTTCGGGCAGTCCACTGTCGTCTGCGGCGTCACCGCGCCCCGGTCGAGCAGGCCGAGCGCGCTGACCATCTTGAACGTCGAGCCGGGCGGCACCTGGGCGGTGAAGGCGAGGTTGTCGCCCGCCGCACCCGGGCCGTTCGCGGCGGCCAGCACCGCGCCGTCGCTGATCCGTACGGCGACCAGGGCGGAGCGGCGGGTCTGCCCGCGCAACGCGGCGTCGGCGGCGTTCTGGGTGGCCGCGTCGATTGTCGTCTTCACCGGCTGACCGGGCTTCGGGTCGGCGCGGAACAGCTCCGTGCCGGTCGGCTCCACCTTGCCGTCCGGGGTGGTCCGCTGGGTGATCACGGTGACGCCGGGGACGCCGCGCAGCCGCTCGTCGTACCGGCCCTGGAGACCGCCGTGGCCGACCAGGTCGCCGCGCGCGTACCGGTCGGGGTGGGCCTGGAGGTCGTCGGCGGTGGCCTGGTCGACCGAGCCGAGCAGCGCCCGGGCGAACTCGCGGGTCGGCGCCAGCATGAGCTGCTCCGAGACGAACCGGGTGCCGGGCAGGTCGTAGATGCGCGGCTTGATCTGCCGGTACGCCTCGTCGCGCAACGTCACCACCTCGACCAGGCCGTCCGGCTTGGCCTCCTTGAGCCGCTTCGGCAGGTCGCCCAGGTCGACCGGTGGGGTGAGCGCGGGCCGGATCGCCTTGAACGCGGCGTCCAGCTTCCGGACCATGCCGGGGACGTCGTCGACCTCGCCGGGAACGAGCTGCACCCGGACCACCGGGCGTGGCGCGACGATCGGCTGACCGGCCGCGTCCAGCACACCGGCGCGCTGCGCCGGCTCCCGCCGCAGCGCGATCTTGTCACCGCTCTCCAGCTTCTCGTGCACCACCGACGGCTCCCAGATCACCTGCCACCGGTCGTCGCCGCCGCGCTTGAGGCGTACCGGATTCTCGTAGGCCCAGGTGCCGCCGCCGGGCAGCGCCCAGCTCACCTTGACCCGGGCGGTGGCGACGTCACCCTTGGTGGTGATGTCGCCGGTGCGGGCCAGCTCCGGCGGGTTGGCCGCGAGCGCGCCGGCGAGTGCCTGGATCTGCTTGGTCACCTCACCGGCGGGCAGCCGCCCGCCGGTCGGCTCGACGAAGCCGACTGCCTGGAGGTCACCGGAGCGCCAGCCGCTGAGGAACGCCTCGACGGCTGTCTCCGGGCCGTCGTCCCCGGAGCATCCGGTCAGCGCGCCGGCCGTGACCAGGACGGCGGTCAGCGCCGCGAGCGCGCGGTGACGGGTGTGACGGCGGGGGCGGACGGGGTACGACACGGGCATGAAGCAGTCCCTCCGGTGCTCAACTGCCCTGCACGCTAGTACGGCCCGGCGTTCCCCACCGCCCCGCCACGGCCTCCGGCAGCGCCAGAAGCGGCGTGTGGCAGTGTGATGAACATCGCCAGTCGGGGTACTCCGCGAGCGGCCGACCACGGACCCGCAACGGGTGAAAGGACAGAGTCCCGATCCGGACGTCCGGCCAGTGGTCCGCCGCGGGAGGTACCGCGCGGTAGGGCCTAGGCTGGGCGGCAGAGTGACCCACAACGCGGTGGGTCGAGGGGAGTGGCACCGATGGACCGGCGTCCGGCGATCAAACCGGGACCCGACCTCCGGCAGGCTGACACCGGCCGGGACGACGACAGCTTCGATTCGGCGACCGACGGAGACGGTTTCAGCCGTCTCGACACAGGAGTGACCGGGATGACCGGTTCCAGCATCGACACCCTCTACGACCTGGGCCTGCCTGCGCAGGCACTGGCCGACGAGTCGGAGGACGCCGAGCTGGACGAGCCCGTTCCCAACGCGGAGCGGCTGGTCGCCCAGGCGGTCGCGCTGGCAGGCGACGACCACGACGCGGCCACACTCGTGGACCGCTTCTGGCGGTTCGCGCCGGACGAGGAGCTGATCGGCTTCACCGCCGAGGAGATGCTGGAGGCGGCCCGGGCCCACCGGGACCTGGCCCAGCAGCGGGTGCCGGGCGAGCTGAAGCTCCGCATCCACGAGCCGGACGCCGAGCAGCACCACACGGTCGTGGAGATCGTCACCGACGACATGCCGTTCCTGGTCGACTCGGTGACCGCCCTGCTGAACTCCCGCCACCTGGACGTGCACCTGCTCGTGCACCCGCTGGTCGTGGTGCGGCGCGAGCCGCTGGGCCGGCTCACCGAGGTGTCGGCGGACGTGGAGCCGGACGACGCGATCGCCGGTGACCTGGTCGAGAGCTGGATGCGGATCGAGATCGACCCGGTCCGCGACCCGGCCGAGCGGGAGACGTTGCGGCGCGAGTTGCAGCGGGTGCTCACCGACGTGCGCGAGGCGGTCGAGGACTGGCCGAAGATGCGGCAGCGGGCCCTCGCGCTCGCCGACGAGCTGGCCGCCGCCCGGACGTCGGACAACCGCCCGCCGGTGCCGGAGAAGGACATCACCGACTCGGTGGAGCTGCTGCGCTGGCTGGCGCACGACCACTTCACGTTCCTCGGCTACCGGGAGTACCGGCTGGTCGACACCGACGGCGCGCGCGGCGGGCAGGCCCTGGAGGCGGTGCTCGGCACCGGGCTGGGCATCCTGCGCTCCGACTCGCCGGAGGCCCGGTCGCTGAACTCGATGACGCCCGAGGCGCACGAGAAGGTGCTGGAGAAGCGCCTGCTCATCATCACCAAGGCCAACTCGCGTGCCACAGTGCACCGCTCGGCGTACCTCGACTACATCGGCTTCAAGATCTTCAACGAGGCCGGTGAGGTGGTCGGGGAGCGGCGCTTCCTGGGCCTGTTCTCCACCGCCGCGTACCGGACCAGCGTGCAGGAGTTGCCCGTGGTCCGGCGCAAGGTCGCCGAGGTGCTCGACCGCTCGGGCCTGAGCCTGCGCAGCCACTCCGGCAAGGACCTGTTGCAGATCCTGGAGACCTACCCGCGCGACGAGCTGTTCCAGATCAAGACCGACGACCTCTACCACGCGGTGATCGGCGTGCTGCGGATGGCGGGTCGCCGGCAGCTGCGGGTGTTCCTGCGCCGCGACGCGTACGGCCGGTTCATCTCCTGCCTGATCTACCTGCCGCGGGACCGGTTCACCACACAGAACCGGCTGCGCATGCAGGACATCCTGCTGCGTGAGCTGAACGGCGTCGGCGTCGACTACACCACGCGGGTGACCGAGTCGATGCTGGCCCGGGTGCACTTCATCGTGCGTACCGACCCGAACAACCCGCCCGGCGACATCGACGCCGACCTGCTCGCCGAGGAGCTGGCCGACGCGACCCGGCTGTGGGACGACGACTACCGGCTGGTGCTGGAACGCAAGCTCGGTGACGAGCAGGCCAAGCACCTGTTCGCCCGGTACGCCGACGCGTTCCCGGAGGGCTACAAGGACGGGCACACGCCGTACGAGGCGATGAAGGATCTGGCGAAGCTGGAGCTGCTGGAGGAGCCCGGCCAGCTGGAGATGCACCTGTTCCGCAAGCAGGCGCCGCCGCGTCCGTACGCGGCCCGCGCCGCCGACGCCGACGAGGCGATGGACGTGCGGTTCAAGGTCTACCGGTACGGCGAGCCGATGATGCTCTCCGCCGTGCTGCCGGTGCTGCACTCGCTCGGCGTGAAGGTGGTCGACGAGCACCCGTACGAGGTGGAGCGCGTCGACGGCCGGATCTGGCTCTACGACTTCGGTCTGGAGCTGCCCGAGCGGCACCAGGACCTGGCCGAGGTGCGTCCGCACGTGGAGAACGCCTTCGCCGCCGCCTGGCGGGGCGAGGCCGAGGTGGACGGCTTCAACGAGCTGGTGCTCCGGGCCGGGCTCACCTGGCGGCAGGTCGTCGTGCTGCGCGCGTACGCGAAGTACCTGCGGCAGGCCGGCACCGTGTTCTCCCAGGAGTACATGGAGCAGACGTTCATCGCGTACCCGCAGATCGCCGAACTGCTGGTGAAGCTGTTCGAGACCCGGTTCGCCCCGGGCGCCACCACGCTCGACGAGCGGCGGCAGCGCAGCGGCGAACTGGTCGACGCGATCGGCGAGGCGCTGGACGAGGTGGCCAGCCTCGACCAGGACCGCATCCTGCGGTCGTACCTGACGTTGATCCAGGCCACGCTGCGTACCAGCTTCTACCAGAAGCCGGTGGGCGGGCGGCCCAAGGCGTACGTGGCGTTCAAGCTGGACCCGCAGGCCATCCCGGACCTGCCGGCGCCGCGACCCAAGTTCGAGATCTTCGTCTACTCGCCCCGGTTCGAGGGCGTGCACCTGCGCTACGGGCCGGTGGCCCGCGGCGGCCTGCGCTGGTCCGACCGGCGTGAGGACTTCCGGACCGAGGTGCTCGGCCTGGTCAAGGCGCAGATGGTGAAGAACGCCGTGATCGTGCCGGTCGGCGCCAAGGGCGGCTTCGTGCTCAAGCAGAAGCCGGGTGACCGGGACGAGGCGGTGATCTGCTACAAGGAGTTCATCTCCGCGCTGCTCGACGTCACCGACAACATCGTCAGCGGCGAGATCGTGCCGCCCGAGGACGTGGTGCGGCACGACGGCGACGACCCGTACCTGGTGGTGGCCGCCGACAAGGGCACGGCGACGTTCTCCGACATCGCCAACGAGATCTCCGAGGCGCACAGCTTCTGGCTGGGCGACGCGTTCGCCTCCGGCGGCTCGGCCGGCTACGACCACAAGAAGATGGGCATCACCGCCCGGGGCGCCTGGGAGTCGGTCAAGCGGCATTTCCGGGAGCTGGGGCACGACACCCAGACGCAGGACTTCACTGTGGTCGGCGTCGGCGACATGTCCGGCGACGTGTTCGGCAACGGGATGCTGCTGTCGCAGCACATCCGGCTGGTGGCCGCGTTCGACCACAGGCACATCTTCCTGGACCCGGATCCGGACTCGGCCCGGTCCTTCCAGGAGCGCAAGCGGCTGTTCGACATGCCCCGCTCGTCGTGGGAGGACTACGACCGCGAGCTGATCTCCGAAGGCGGCGGCGTCCACCCGCGTACGGCGAAGTCGGTGCCGGTATCGCCGCAGGTCCGCGCGGTGCTCGGCCTCGACGAGGACGTCACGCAGCTCAGCCCGCAGGAGCTGATGAAGGCGATCCTCACCGCGCCGGTCGACCTGTTCTGGAACGGCGGCATCGGCACCTACGTCAAGGCGTCCAGCCAGACCAACGCCGAGGTGGGGGACAAGTCCAACGACGCCATCCGGGTGGACGGCAAGGGCCTGCGCTGCCGGGTGGTCGGCGAGGGCGGCAACCTGGGCTTCACCCAGCAGGGCCGGATCGAGTACGCCTCGACCGGCGGCCGCATCTACACCGACTTCATCGACAACGCGGCCGGTGTGGACTGCTCCGACCACGAGGTCAACATCAAGATCCTGCTCAACACGGCCGTCGCCGACGGTGAGCTGGACCGGCCGGAGCGCGACGAGCTGCTGGCCCAGATGACCGACGAGGTCGCCGAGCTGGTGCTGCGGGACAACTACGACCAGGCACGGGCGCTCAACAACGCCCAGGCCCAGGCCGCCTCGCTGCTCCCGGTGCACCGGCGGATGATCAACGAGCTGGAGCGGTCCGGCGCGCTCGACCGGGCGCTGGAGGCGCTGCCGTCGGACGAGGAACTGGCGGTCCGCACCGAGAGCGGCCTGACCGCTCCGGAGTTCGCGGTGCTGCTCGCGTACGTCAAGATCGTGCTGGAGCGCGAGATCGTCGGCGAGGGCCTGGCGGACGAGGAGTGGACGACCGACGTCCTGGTCAACTACTTCCCGACGCCGCTGCGGCAGCGCTTCGCCGAGCGGATGGGCCGGCACCGGCTGCGCCGGGACATCGTCACCACCGTCCTCGTCAACGAGGCGATCAACCGGGGCGGCATCTCGTTCGTCTTCCGGGTGGTCGAGGAGACGGCGGCGTCGGCTGCGGACGTGCTCCGGGCGTACGTGGTGGTCCGCGAGGTGTTCGGCCTGCGTGACCTGTGGGACGCGGTCGAGGCGCTGGACAACAAGGTCTCGCCCGAGTTGCAGACGGCCGTCTACCTGGACACCCGGCGGCTGCTCGACCGCGCGGTGCGCTGGCTGGTCACCAACCGGAGGTCACCGATCGACGTGCCGGCGGAGATCGCCCGGCTGCGCGACGGTGTGGCCCGGCTCCTGCCGGACCTGGAGAACCGGTTCTGGGGCACCGAGCGGGAGGCCATCGCGGCGCACATCGAGTCGCTGGTCGAGCGTGGGCTGCCGCGTGACCTGGCCGAGCAGGCGACCCGCCTGATGTACAGCTTCGGCCTGCTGGACATCGTGGAGACGGCGCAGGGCACCGGGCGGGACGTGAGCGAGGTGGCCTCGGTCTACTTCGTGCTCTCCGACCGGTTCCGGGTCGACGCGCTGCTGTCGAAGATCTCCCTGCTGCCCCGCGAGGACCGGTGGCAGACGCTGGCCCGGATGGCGCTGCGCTACGACCTGTACGCCGCGCTGGCCGCGCTCACCGCCGAGGTGCTCGGGTCCACGCCGGAGGACGTGCCGCCGGTGGAGCGGGTGCAGGAGTGGGAGCAGGCGAACGCCACCTCGATCCACCGGGCGCACCGGGCGATGGGGGAGTTCGACGAGTCCCGCGCCGACCTGTCCGCGCTGTCGGTGCTGCTGCGCCAGATCCGTACCCTGGTCCGGACCTCGGCGGCGGCCTGACCGCTGACGCACGAGTGGCCCGGTGGTCGGTTCCCCGACCACCGGGCCACTGCCGTTCCCGCCCTCAGCTGGTCATCGGGGCGTAGACGACGATGTTGTTCAGGTAGCTCCCGGCCGTCTTGTCGAACACCCCGCCGCAGGTCACCACGCGCAGGGCCGGGACGTCCGACGGACCGTAGACCTGCGCGGCGGGAAAGGCGGTCTTCGGGTACGACGCGACCTCCCGCACGGTGAACGTGGCGGACGAGCCGTCCTGCCGGGCGACCACTATCGTGTCGCCTGCCACCAGCGCGCCGAGGTTGAAGAACACCGCCGGGCCGAGCTGGGCGGAGTCGACGTGACCGACGATCACCGCGTTGCCGGCCTCGCCCGGGCTGGCGCCGGGGGAGTACCAGCCGGCGTTCATGGCCTGGTCCAGCGGGGGCACCTGGACCGTGCCGTCCGGGTTCGTGCCGAGCGACATGATCGGCGCCTGCACCCCAATGCGGGGGATCGAGATGGTGACCGGCGCGGACCGGGGAAGTGGAGCCGGGGCGGCGCCCGTCGTGTCCGGGGTGCCCGGGACGGCTGCGGCGCCCGGGGTGGCGCCGGGTGCGCCGGTCAGTGGGCCCGGCGTCGCCGGGCCGCCCCCGGCGGCGTCCGCTGCCGGCTGGCCGGTGCCGTCCGGTGTGGACTGGCCGGTGGTGCCCGGTGCCGGTTGGCCCTCGGTGCCCGGTGCGGGTTGGCCCTCGGCGTCCGGGTCGGCGTAGGCGCCGGCGGGATCGCTCAGCGGGTCGGTGGTGACGGGGGCCGCCTGCGAGATCGGCTGCGGTGGGGACGGTGGCGGGACGGTCCGGACGGACGCGCCGATCAGACCGGCCCCGGCCATGGCGAGCAGGACGACGACGGCCGCGCCGACGGCACGCCACGGACTTCCGTGACGGCCGCCGGCCCGGGTCGTCGTCCGGTCAGACCAGGCCACCGGCCCGCCGCCGACGCAGCAGCACCAGGCCGCCCAGCGCCGCGGCGCCGATCATGCCCGCGCCGCCGGTGGCGAGGTTGCGGTCCACGCCGGTGGTCGTCATGCCACCGTCGCCGCCGTCGACCCCACCGCGCGGCAGGACCACCAGCTCGCCCTCACCGCAGGTGCCCCGCAGCTCGTACCGGCCCGGCCGGGCGTCGTGCGACACGGTGGCCTCGCCGTAGTAGACGAAGTCCTTCCCGTGCTCCCACTCGTCCTTGCCGTAGTCGCGCTCGGCGTCCTTGCCGTAGTCGCCCTTGTCCTCCTGCCAGGCGCCTCCGCTCGCCTGCCAGTCGTCCTTGCCGCCCTGCCAGTCGTCCTTGCCGTCCTGCCAGGAGCCGTGCTCGTCCTTGCCGTCCTTGCCCTTGTCGTCCGGCCGGCCGCCACGGTCGTCCTTGCCGTGCTCGTCCTTGGCGTCCTTGCCGTACCGGTCCTTGCCGTCGGGGCCGTGCTCGTCCTTGGTCCAGTCCGGCGCGCCCGCCTTCTCCTTCTCCCAGCCCGGCTCGGCGTCCTGGCCGTACTCGTCGTGCCCCTGCCAGTCGCCCGGGTCGACGGCCGCGCCGGCGCCCGCGCCACCCGGCTGCGGCTGCCCTTCCGGCTGGCCGGCGGGCGGCTGGGGCTGGTTCGCCGGAGGCTGCGGCATGCCGTCGCCACCCGGCCCGTTCCCGCCCGGCCCGTCGCCACCCGGGCCGTTGCCACCGGGGCCGTTCCCACCCGGACCGCTGCCGCCGGGGCCGTTGCCGTCCGGGCCGTGCCCCTCCCCGCCCGGCTCGCCGCGGCCGTCCGGGCCCTTGCCGTGCTCGTCCTTGCCGTCGGGGCCCTTGCCGTGCTCGTCCTTGCCGTGCTCGTCCTTGCCGTGGTCGTCCTTGCCGTCCGGGCCCTTGTCGTCCCAGCCCCAGTCCTGGTCGCCGCCCCAGTCGCCGCCGCGGTCGGCCCAGTCGCCGTGCTCGCCGTCGCGGGCCGGGTGCAGGTCGACCTTGCCGGTCACCTTCGACCAGACGGTGGCGTGCTTCTGCGGCTCGGAGCAGATCGCGAGCAGCTCGACGGTGTCCCCCGCCTTCACCACGTGGGGCTTGGCGATGACCTTGCCCTCGTCGTGCCCGCCCGCGTAGGCCATTCCCGGGGTGAACGCGAGAAGGCCGGCTCCGCCGAGGGCGGCGCCCGCGACCACCTTCCCGAGCATCTTCTTAGCCATGACCAGCGTCTCCATCCCTGTTCGTCCTGAGCCCGACGTCAGTCGAGCTAAGGCTGACGTTAGACCTTTTCGCGACTTATCCGGGGAAAGATTCGCTTTTAGGGATTTGCCGGTGATGTGGCCCCGGCGCGTGCTGCCCGACCGGTAGCGCCGATCAGGCTCTCCACGGCGGTCCCGCGACGCCGGTCCCACTCGTGCTGCCGGCGCCCCTCCGCGCGGTCCGCGTACCGAGTGGAACGTCATGGGTGTCTCCGGGTCGTTTTGACACCCATGACGTTCCACCCGAGCCGAAGGGCGCCGGTGGGCGGCGGGGAGTGGGGGTGTGGTGGCGCCGGGCGCCGGTAGGGTGGGCGGCAGGCGTATCGAGCCATTGCCATGGAAGCGCTCCCATGCAAGAATCGCTGCACGCGGTTCGGGGAGCCACACCGCGAGCTCAGACGTCGAGGGCAGCCGGCACCACCGGCCGACGTCCGGCTCCATCGGCCGGTCCTGCGGACCGGTCGGCACCACCACCCCCACAACGCCCGTCCGGGTCGGGCGTCCCCCGAAGAAACCCGTGGCGCGCACGGTCGTTCCCGCAGGACGACTGCCGCCGCCATTTGCGCCGGGCCGTACGCGGATCCGGTCTCGCCCAAGGAGATCAGTGGCATGAATCTGTGGAGAAGGCTGTCCGGCCGGAACCGGACGCTCGCGCTCACCGGCGCCGGCGTCCTGGTAGCCGGTGGACTGGTGACCCTCCCGGTCACCGCGGCGCAGGCCGCCACCCAGTGCAGCGTGACGTACACGACCAGCGACTGGCCCGGTGGATTCACCGGCACCGTGACCATCAAGAACATCGGTGACGCGCTCAGCTCGTGGAACCTCGGCTTCACCTTCCCGAACAGCTCGCAGCGGGTGGTGAACGGCTGGTCCGCGAGGTGGTCCCAGAGCGGCCAGAACGTCACCGCGCAGAACGAGTCGTACAACGGGTCGCTCGCCAGCGGCGCCAGCACCACCATCGGCTTCAACGGCTCCTGGAGCGGCAGCAACCCGAAGCCGACCCAGTTCACGCTCAACGGCACTGTGTGCAACGGCGGCACGCCGTCCACCAGCACGCCGCCGACGAGCACGCCGCCGACCAGCACGCCGCCCACGAGCACGCCGCCCACGTCGACCCCGCCGACCTCGACGCCGCCGACGAGCACTCCGCCGCCCGGGCAGCGGGTCGACAACCCGTACGTCGGTGTGAAGGGGTACGTGAACCCCGAGTGGAAGGCCAAGGCCGAGTCGGTGTCCGGCGGCAGCCGGGTGTCGAACAACCCGACCGCGGTCTGGATCGACCGGATCGCCGCCATCAACGGCACGCCGGACAGCAGCTCCAACGGCGCGATGGGCGTCCGTGACCACCTGGACGCCGCGCTCGCCCAGGGCGCCGGCTACATCCAGTTCGTCATCTACAACCTGCCCGGCCGGGACTGCGCAGCGCTGGCATCCAACGGCGAGCTGGGCCCGGACGAGCTGCCCCGCTACAAGGCCGAGTACATCGACCCGATCGCCGCGATCCAGGGTGACTCGAAGTACCGGAACCTGCGCATCGTCAACATCATCGAGATCGACTCGCTGCCCAACCTGGTGACCAACACCTCGGGCAACCCGGGCGGCACGGTCATGTGCGACACGGTGAAGGCCAACGGCGCGTACGTGAACGGTGTCGGCTACGCCCTGGCGAAGCTGGGTGCGATCGGCAACGTCTACAACTACATCGACGCCGCCCACCACGGCTGGATCGGCTGGGACAGCAACTTCGGCCCGGTCGCCGACCAGCTCAAGGCCGCCGCCGTCGCGTCCGGCAGCACCGTCGCCAACGTGCAGGGCTTCATCGTCAACACGGCGAACTACTCCGCCCTGAAGGAGCCGTACGTCAAGGTCACCGACTCGGTGAACGGCCAGACGGTCCGGCAGTCCAAGTGGATCGACTGGAACCAGTACGTCGACGAGCTGTCGTTCGCCCAGGCGTTCCGGCAGAAGCTGGTCTCGGTCGGCTTCGACAGCAACATCGGCATGCTGATCGACACCTCCCGTAACGGTTGGGGCGGCTCCGCCCGGCCGACCGGCCCGGGCCCCATGACCAGCGTGGACGCGTACGTCGACGGTGGCCGGGTCGACCGGCGCATTCACGCCGGCAACTGGTGCAACCAGGCCGGCGCGGGTCTCGGCGAGCGGCCGCGGGCCAACCCGGAGACCGGGATCGACGCCTACGTCTGGGTGAAGCCCCCGGGTGAGTCGGACGGCTCCAGCAAGGAGATCCCGAACAACGAGGGCAAGGGCTTCGACCGGATGTGCGACCCGACCTACACCGGTAACGCCCGCAACGGCAACAGCATGTCCGGCGCCCTGCCGGACGCGCCGATCTCCGGCGCGTGGTTCCCGGCCCAGTTCCAGCAGCTCATGCAGAACGCGTACCCGCCGCTCTCCTGAGCCGCGGTGAGGGCCACCCGCGGCGGCGGGAGTGAGGCACCGCCGCGCGGGTTCCCCGGGCCCCTGGTCGACGCCCACGTCGGCCAGGGGCCCTCGGCCGTTCCGGTGTCAGGGAACGGTGCGCTCGATCGCCGCCCGGCCCAGCTCGGCCAGGTCGCGGCGGGCCCGCTCCAGGTTCTCCGGCGTCACGTCCTGACCCCGGGCCTGCACCAGGTCCTCCGGATCCCAGGGCTGCTCGGCGCCGGTGCGGATGTCGTCCGGGGCGGCGCCGGTACCGGTGCCGGTCGCGCCGGTCCCGGCCGCGTACGGGTCACCGATGAGGTTCGGCGACCCGGTGTCCGGCACCGCGCCGTCGGGCTCGGTGAAGGTCGGGTTGTCCGGGTCGGTGCCGTCGTTGCGCAACTGGGGCACCGTGCTGTCGTCGTCCACCGCCGCGGCCACCTCGGGGGTCTCCTCCAGCGGCCGCTCGCCACCGCGGTCACGATCGGTCATGCTGCTGCCCTCCTGTCCCTTCGCGTGATCCCCGTGGCCTACCCGGTGCGGGCCGCGCCATGCGGGCGGAGGGGTCAGGACTCGTCGCGGTGCGGCTCCGGCGTCTCGGTCGGGCGCAGCCGCTGCCACAGCAGCATCAGCAGGCCGAACACCAGCATCGCCGCGCCGGCCCACAGGTTGATCCGGACGCCCTGCGCCTTGTCGATTTCGGCGGACGTGTCGAACAGCCCCATGAGGCCGACGATCAGCCCGTACACCACGAACAGGCCGCCGATGACCCGGCGGATGTCGAACAGCCGGGCCGCGGCGGAGCGTTCCTCCCGGGCGTCCTCGGTCTCGTCGACCAGCGGGTCGTGCGCCTCGCCGCCCTGGTAGTGGCGGTCCGCGTTGTCTGCCATGGCGTGCGTCCCCTCCTTCAGAAGACCGGGATGTAGAACAGGGCGGCGAGGATCACGGCGACGACGCCGAGCAGCACCGGGGAGCGGTACCAGGCGGTGTCGCCGGCCAGCGAGTCGTCGGCGAGCGTGGTGTCGCTGAGGCCGTACACCAGCCCGGTCAGCTGGTCGTCGGTCTTCGGCCGGGTCAGCGGCGTGACGATCGCGGCCACCACAGCGACCGTGGCGAAGGCCAGGCCCGCGCCCCAGAAGCTCTCCTCCAGGTCCGAGTTGAAGCTGATCACGCCACCCTTGTAGAGCAGGTACGTGGCGGTGGCGACGACAGTGCCGGACAGCAGCGACCAGAACCCGGCCAGCGGCGTCATCCGCCGCCAGAACATGCCGATGATGAACGTGCCGAACAGCGGCGCGTTGAAGACCGAGAACAGCGCCTGGATGTAGTTCATGATGTTGCTGAACCCGGCCGCGATGAACGCGGTGCCGATGCCGATGACCACCGCGCCGACGGTGGCGATCCGGCCCACCTTCACGTAGTGCTCGTCCGGCAGGTCCCGCCGGAAGTACGCCTGCCAGATGTCGTACGTGAAGACGGTGTTGAACCCGCTGACGTTCGCCGCCATGCCGGCCATGAACGAGGCCACCAGGCCGGTGACCGCGATACCGAGCACGCCGTTGGGCAGCAGGTCGCGCATGAGCAGCGGGATCGCGTTGTTGTAGACCAGGTCGCCCTCGTCGGCGCCCAGCCCTTTCACGGTGACCAGGGCGATCAGGCCGGGGATCACGGTGACCGCCGGGATGAGCAGCTTCGGGTACGCGGCGATGATCGGCGTACGCCGGGCGGCGCTCATGTTCCGTGCGGACAGGGCGCGCTGCACCTCGGCGAAGTTGGTGGTCCAGTAGCCGAAGGAGAGCACGAAGCCCAGGCCGAACACGATGCCCAGCCAGTGCGCGCCGAGCGGGTTGCCGGTGCTGCCGGTGCCCTCCCAGGCGTGCAGTCCGGCCTCGCCGAGTCTGGAGTCGCGGACCGCGTCCATCAGGCCGCTGACGCCGCCGACCTTGACCAGTCCGATCACCGTGATCGGCACCAGACCGGCGATGATCACGAAGAACTGGAGCACCTCGTTGTAGATCGCGCCGGAGAGCCCGCCGACGGTGATGTACGCCAGCACGATCACCGCACCGACGACGATCGCGAACCAGAGCGGCCAGCCCAGCAGCGCCTGCATGATCAGGGCCAGCGCGTAGAGGTTCACGCCCGCGATGAGCACCTGCGCGACAGCGAAGCTGATCGCGTTGAGCAGGTGGGTGGGGCGGTTGAAGCGCAGCCGCAGGTACTCGGGGACGCTGCGGACCTTGGAGCCGTAGTAGAACGGCATCATCACGATGCCGAGGAAGACCATCGCCGGCACGGCGCCGATCCAGTAGTAGTGCACCGTCATGATGCCGTACTGGGCGCCGTTGGCGGCCATGCCGATGATCTCCAGCGCGCCCAGGTTGGCCGAGACGAACGCCAGGCCGGTGACCCAGGCGGGGAGCGAGCGGCCGGAGAGGAAGAAGTCCACGCTGGTACGGATCGCGCGCCGGGCGGCGAAACCGACGCCGAGCACGGTGACGAAGTAGAGCACCAGGATCAGATAGTCCAGGGCGTTCATGTTCAACCGCAGGCCGCCGCCGCCCATGCCCGTGCTCCCCTCGTGTGCACCGCTGCCCGCACCTACCCGGATTGCGAGGTTTCATACCTGCTGTTCGGTCCGGGTACGCGGAAGCCCCGGCCGGTCACCGGCCGGGGCTTCGTGGCGGTTTCTCAGCGGCCCAGCACGCGGTCCAGGAAGTCGCGGTAGCCGCGTACGGCCACCCGGAGCTGCTCGGTGTCGGTGGAGCCGGACTCCTGCCAGGCGCCGAGCCGGGTGCGCTGCTCCCGCAGGGCGGTGGAGAGCGCCTCGATCGCCTCCTCGACCAGCGACTCCGCCTCGCCGACCGCGGCGCGCGGGTCGTCCACGAAGCGAAGCTGCACGTCGCGCCAGCGGTCCCGGAAACCCTGCGCGGCCTCCGGCGCGAACAGCGTCGCCGCGTCGGCGGGTACCGCGCCGGACGTGGGCCGCTCCGCGCCGGACAGCGCCGTGCCGGCCGCGCCGGCGGCTGCCGCACCCGCCGCAGCGGTGGCGGTGTCGGTGTCCACCCGGTCGTGCCGCCGGTCGGCGCCGTCGGCCGCGGGGACGGCCTCGGCGTCCGGGTCGACCAGGCCGGGCTCGGCGCTGCCGTACCCGACCGCGCCGTCGGCCGCCGCGTCGTCCCGGACCATGCCGTCTACCGTGCGGTCGTCCCGGACGACGCCGTCGCGGTCGGCGCCGTCGGTGTGCTCGGCGTCCCAGCGGTCGCGGTCGTGCAGGCGGTCCCCGGCCGTCGGGTCGGCCCGCTCGTCGTCCAGCGGGTCGGTACGTCCCGGCGCGCCGTCGCCCGGCGCCGCGGTGTCCTCGTCGCGCGCGTCGCGCTCGTCCTGCGGGCGACCGCCCGCCAGGGCCGAGGCGGCGACCGCGTCGCCCACCGTGGCCGCCCCGAACGCCGTCGGCAGCGGCGCCGGCTCGTGGTACGGGGCCCGCCCGTCGTCGTCGGTCCGGTCGGCCGCGTCGCGCAGCTCCCCGGCGTCGTAGGCGCGGGTCTCGTCGACCTCGGCGTCGCGCCGCTCGTCGGCGACCGCCGGGTCGTCGAAGGTGCCCCGGTCGTCCAGTGCGTCCTCGGGTACGTCGGCCCGGTCGGCGTCGCGCCGGCCGGCGTCGGTGTGCTCACCCGGCTGCGGCACCGGCACCGGTGCGGACCGGACGGCCTCGGGGTGGTCCTGCGTGACCTGCTGTTCCTCCTGGCGCATGGCGGCGGCCTCCTCAGCGGCTCGGGACGTCGTGGTCGTGGTCGGGGTGGCGCTGCTCCGGCTGCTGCGTGGACGTGGGCACCGGCTCCTCGCCGAGCAGGTCGGCGAAGAGGGCCCGGTAGTGCACGAGCGCCTGCCGGAGGTCCTCGGTGCCGGCCTCACCGCGCTCGTTGCGCTGCCGGATCTCGTGGGCGTCGCGGTAGTGGGTGAGGGTGCGGGCGTGCTCGACGGAGAGGTGGGCGATCTGGTCCGAGAAGTCCCCGGTGGGGTATCCGCGCTCGGCGATCAGGCGGCTCACCAGCTCGTCGGCCTCGCCGACGGTCTCCGCGGGGGAGTCGACGAAGCGCACCTGGAGTTCCTCCCAGGCGGCGGCGTAGCGGGCCCGGGACTCCGGGCTCAGCGGGGTCAGCTCCAGCTCGGCGTGCCGGCGCTCGCGTTCCCGCAGCTCACGCTCGGCGGCGCTGCGGCTGTCCTGCTCGGCGACGACCCGGTCGTACTCGGGGCCGAAGCGCTCGCGCAGCGCCCGGCGGCGGCTGGCGACCACGGCGACCGCGACGAGCGCGGCGATGACGGCGACGACGATGACTATGACGACTACCTGGGTGGACGACATGGCTCCTCCTTCGCACGCTGGTATTCCCTCGCGCGGGTGATCGCCAATCCCGTTGTGCCGTACTTTCCGCCCCGGCCGGGAAAAGGCGCGATGTCGCGACCGCCGTCCGGTGCCGGGCCGATGTCCGACTGAGGCCCTCCTGCCCGTCTCGGACCGTAGCGAGAGCCGAGACGGCCGGTAGTGCATCCGCCCCGGATTACGTATCCTGCCCAAGGCGTCCGGGCCGGGGCCCGGCGTCGTGGCCGGCGAACGTGACGGCCGCTGCCGGCGCCACCGAGCGACACCTTCCCGGGCGAGGTCTGATTGAACACCCGTGACTGGCCGATCCGCGCCAAGCTGACCGCGCTGGTCATCGGCCCGGTGACCGGGCTGCTGGCGTTGTGGATCTTCGCCACCACGCTCACCTTCGGGCCTGCGCTCGACCTGCTCTCCGCGCGTACCCTCCTCTACGATCTGGGCCGTCCCGGCGAGGCCGTGGTGGCCGAGCTGCAACGGGAGCGGCGGCTGTCGGTGGTCCAGCTCGCCGGTGACCGCGCCCTCCCCGAGCTGACCGAGCAGCGGGTACGCACCGACGACGCGATCGTCGAGCTGCGCCGCAAGGTCGACGGCGGGGACCTGCGCGACGTCGCCGACGCCCAGCTCGACAACCGGCTCGACCAACTGGTCTCGGCGCTCGACGCGCTGCCCGCCGGGCGCGCCTTCATCGACGACCGGAAGGTCGACCGGGCCGGCGCCGTCGGGCTCTACAGCGGCATGATCGGCTCGGCGTTCCAGGCGTTCGGCGCGATGGCCGCGCTGCCCGACGCGCAGCTCAACCGGGAGGCCACGGCGCTGACCGCGCTGGGTCGCTCCCGGGAGCTGCTCGGCCAGGCCGACGCGCTGCTGGCCGGCGCCGTCACCGCGGGCCGGTACGCCGAGGGCGAGCACGAGCAACTGGTACGCACGGTCGAGAACCAGCGTTTCCTGGCCGAGATCGCGGTCGCCGACCTGCCGCCGGGGGAGCGGACCGCGTACCAGCGGATGACCGAGGGCGCCGGGTTCCTCAAGCTGCGCGCGCTCCAGGACAGCCTGATCCGCTCGTCCGCGCTGCCCGCCCGGTTCGACATGCGGGCGTGGGACACCGGTCACGCCGAGGTCTGGCAGAGCCTGCGCGACTTCGAGCTGCGCGGCGCGGACGCCCTGGCCGAGCGGTCGGTGCCGATGGCCACCCGGATCCTCGGGCAGCTCGCCGCCGCCGGTGTGCTGGGCCTGATCGCGATCGTGGTGTGCGTGCTGGTGGCGCTGCGGGTCGGCCGGTCGCTGGCGCAGCGGCTGACCGGCGTACGCGCCGCCGCGACCGAGGTGGCCGAACGCCGGCTGCCCGACGTGGTCGCCCGGCTGCGCCGGGGCGAGGAGGTCGACGTCGCCCGGGAGGCGCCCGAGCTGGACCACGGCGGCGACGAGATCGGCCAGGTGGCGCGCGCCTTCAACGAGGTGCGCCGGACCGCTGTCCGCGCCGCCGTCGACGAGGTCACGCTGCGCCGGGGCTTCAACGAGGTGATCCTCAACCTCGCCCGGCGCAGCCAGGGGCTGGTGCACCGGCAGCTGGCGCTGCTGGACCGGCTGGAACGGCGGACCGAGGACCCGGACGAGCTGGCCGGGCTGTTCCAGGTCGACCACCTGGCGACACGGCTGCGGCGGCACGCCGAGGACCTGGTCATCCTCGCCGGTGCCGCGCCCGGACGTGGCTGGCGCCGCCCGGTCGCGGCTGTCGACGTGATGCGCGGCGCGATCTCCGAGGTCGAGGCGTACGACCGGGTCGACGTGGGCGAGGTGGCGTCGGCCGGGGTGCTGGGGCGGGCCGTCGGCGACGTGATCCACCTGCTCGCCGAGCTGATCGAGAACGCGACCACGTTCTCCCCGCCCGGCACCCGGGTGGACGTCAGCGGCCGGAGCGTCCCGGGCGGCTACACCATCGAGATCACCGACCGGGGGCTGGGCATGTCCGCGCCGGCCCTGGCCGAGGCCAACCGCAAGCTGGCCGAGCCGCCGGAGTTCGACCCGGCCGGCAGTGCCCGGCTCGGGCTGTTCGTGGTGGCCCTCCTGGCCGCCCGGCACGGCGTACGGGTGGAGCTGCGGCCGTCCCGCCCGGCCGGGATCGTCGCCGCGGTGTTCGTACCGTCGGAACTGATCACCGACGAGCCGCCGGTGGGCGCGGACGCCTCCGCCGGGCCGGAACGGCGGCGCCTGGCCAAGGTGACCCGGCTGACCACTGTGCCCCGGCCGGGGCGGCCGGCCCGGCCGGGCCGGGACCGGTCGGAGAACACAGTCGTCCCGTTGCAGTCGGCCCGCGCCTCGACTGTGGAGCCACCCGCCGACGGCGACGGCCTGCCTCGCCGGATCCGGCGCCGCGGCGCGACCGCGCGACCCCGCGCGGCGGTCGCCGACACCCCGGCCCACCGCACCCCGGAGGAGGCCCGCCGGGCCATGTCCGCGTTGCAGGCCGGCACCGCGCGGGGACGCCGGGACGGCTCGCGCGCCGCCGGAACCGATCCGACCACCCCCACCACCGAACCGCGCGACACCGGTACGCCGTCCACCACCGCGGGGCCGGCCGTTCAGCCCGCCCCGCCGGCGCCGGACCAACGAACCGCGACTGAGAGGGACGCCTAGTGGTGCACACGACGCGGCAGAACGCCGATCTCGACTGGCTGCTCGACGACCTGGTGGAGCGTGTCCCCGCCGCCCGCCAGGCGGTGGTGCTCTCGGCGGACGGGCTCCTGCTCGGCGCCTCCACCGACCAGGACCGCACCGACGCGGAACACCTCTGCGCGCTGGCGTCCGGCTTCTCCGGGCTGGCCAAGGGCGCCACCCGGCACCTGGGCGGCGGCGCGGTCCGCCAGACGGTGGTGGAGATGGAGTCGGCCTACCTGTTCGTGACCGCCGCCGGGCAGGGCGCCTGCCTGGCGGTGGCCAGCGACGCCGACGCCGACATCGGCCTGGTGGCGTACGAGATGGCGATGCTCGTCATCCGGGTCGGGGAGAACCTGGCCGCGCCGAGCCGGGTGGCGGGGGAGCGGACCGATGCGCGCTGAGTCGCCGGGGCCGCAGCACGAGTGGCTGGACGCCGACGCCGGGCCGGTGGTGCGTCCGTACACGCTCACCGGCGGCCGGGTGCGCCCACCCGTCGACGGCTTCGACCTGCTGGCGTTCGTGCTCGCCACTTCTGACGCGGACCCGGCCGGCACGCCCGGTCTGCAGCCGGAGCACCGCCGCCTGATCGAGCTGGCCCGGCGGCCGAAGGCCGTGGCCGACCTCGCCGCCGACCTGGACCTCGCCGTGGGCGTGGTCCGGGTGCTGCTCGGCGACCTTCTCGCCCATGGGCTCGTCGCGGTGCACCGGCCACCGGCCACCGCGTACCTGCCCGACGACAACATCCTCAAGGCGGTGGTCAGTGGACTCCGTGCGCTATGACCGGGAGCCGGGGGCGCCGCGAGTGCCGCTGGCTTTGAAGATCCTCATCGCCGGTGGCTTCGGCGCCGGAAAGACGACGCTGGTCAGCGCGTTGAGTGAGGTCCGGCCGTTGCAGACCGAGGAGGTCCTGACCGGGGCCGGGCTCGGCACCGACGACGTCTCCGGGGTCGAGCAGAAGTCGACGACGACGGTGGCGATGGACTTCGGCCGGATCACCATCAACGACGACCTCCAGGTCTACCTGTTCGGCACCCCGGGCCAGGACCGGTTCTGGTTCCTCTGGGACGAGCTGGCGTTCGGCGCGCTCGGCGCGGTGGTACTCGCCGACACCCGGCGGCTGGCCGACTGCTTCCCCTCGATCGACTACTTCGAGCAGCGGGGCATCCCGTTCGTGGTGGGCGTCAACTGCTTCGAGGGCTCCCGCCGGTTCGGCCTGGAGGCGGTCCGCGACGCCCTGGACCTCGACCCGGACGTCCCGCTCGTGCTCTGCGACGCCCGGGACCGGCAGTCGGGCAAGCTGGTGCTGATCTCGCTCGTCGAGCACGTGGCGCGGCAGCGCGGCGAGCCGGTGCCGGTGGGCTGAGCCCTCGACGCCCGATCCGTCGGGTCTGGCAGGACTGACCGGGCGCGTCACCGGGAAGCCTCTGGTTGGATCGCAGTCAGGACCGACGAGAGGTGGGAGCGGTGACCGGGCAGGACGAGATCGTCCACATCGGCGGCTACACGGCGGAGACGGGCGGGCGGGCCGAGGGCGTCGTGGCGGCCCGGCGGGACCGGGCGACCGGGGAACTGACCCCGCTGGGCGTCGTGGCGGTCACCCCGTCGCCGTCGTTCCTGGTGCGGCATCCGGCGCTGCCGGTGCTGTACGGGTGCAACGAGCTGCCCGACGGGCTGGTGAGCGCGTTCCGGCTCGCCCCGGACGGCGATCTCACGCCGCTGGGCGTCCGCGAGACAGGTGGCGCGGAGCCGTGCCACCTGGCGGTCGCCCCGGACGGGCGGCACCTGTTCGTGGCGAACTACGGTGGCGGCAGCGTGGCGGTGTTCGGCCTGGACGCCGACGGCGCGCCGGGAGAGCGCACCGACCTGGTCCGGCACTCCGGCCACGGCGCCGACCCGCAGCGGCAGGAGCACGCGCACTGCCACATGGTCTCGCCCGACCCGGCCGGGGGTGGGCTGCTCGCGGTCGACCTGGGCACCGACTCCGTCCACCGGTACGACGTCGACGCGTCCACCGGTCGGCTGGCCGAGCGGGAGCCCCGGCTGCGGACGGCGCCCGGGACCGGTCCCCGGCACCTCGCCCGGCACCCGGATGGGCGGCGTTGCTGGCTCGTCGGTGAGCTGGACGCCACTGTCACCGCGTACGAGCTGACGCCGGACGGGCCGCGTCAGTCGACGCGTGTCGACGCCAGCGGCCGGACCGGCCACGTCCAGCCCTCCGAGGTGGCCGTCGGGCCGGGCGGGCGTTTCCTCTACGTGGGCAACCGCGGCGTGGGCACGATCGCTGTCTTCGCGCTGGACGGCGCCGCGCCGGAGCTGGTGGCCGAGGTCGACACCGGCGGTGAGTGGCCGCGGCACTTCGCGTTCGCCGGTGAGCACCTGTACGTGGCCGACGAGCGGGCCGACATGATCAGGATCTTCCGGGTCGATCCGGACGGCGGGGTGCCCGAGCCGGTGGGGGAGCCGGTGCCGGTGGCGAGCCCGACGTGCGTCCTACCGTGACCGGACGGTTACCAATTGGCGGTCCGAAGTGGATTGACATCACCATAAATGACTGACCAGTAACTTAGCGTATGAGTTAGCTGATCAACTGTTTCTGCTGCGTAACTTTCGTCCGAACGGTTGTGGTGGTAACCCCACGAGGTACGCAAGATGGTCACCGTGTCTGGCCGCCATCGCATGCGTTCTCACCTCCGCGGAGCAGGTGCCGCCGCCGTGGCGGCCGCCCTGGTCGCCGTCGTAGCCGGCTCCTGGTTCGGCTACCAGCAGCTGGCCGGCCCGAACTGTTCGGGCCGGATCGAGCTGTCGGTGGCGACCGCCCCGGAGATCGCCCCCGCGGTGCGCGCCGCCGCCGACCAGTGGGTCGCCGACGGTGCGGCGGTGGGCGGGACCTGCATCGCGGTGAACGTCTCCTCGTCCGAGTCGGTCGAGGTGGCCGCCGCGGTGGCGAGCAAGCACGGCGCCACGCTCGCCGGCGTCGGGCAGGCCAGCGGCACCGCTGTCACCCCCGACGTCTGGGTGCCGGACTCGTCGACCTGGCTGGTCCGGCTCAAGAGCGGCGGGGCCAGCGCGTTCGCGCCGACCAACGGCGCCTCGATCGCCCGTAGCCCGGTCGTGGTGGCGCTGCCCGAGCCGGTGGCCTCGCGCATAGGGTGGCCGGACAAGAAGCTCCGCTGGTCCGACCTGCTGACCCAGGTCACCGCCAGCAAGCCGCTGCGGGCCGGGATCGTCGAGCCGACCCAGGACGCGGCCGGCCTGTCCGGCCTGCTGTCGCTGACCGCCGCGGCCAGCTCCACCGGCGAGTCCGGCTCGCCGAAGGCGCAGGAGGCGATGGTCGGCGCACTGCGGGCGCTGGCGACCAACCGTTCCTCGCTGCGGCAGGATCTCCTCGCGCGGTTCCCGCGCTCGTCCGACCCGACGGCGATCGCCAACGGGCTGGGGGCGGCGGCGCTGTCCGAGGAGGACGTGATCGCCTACAACAGCACCAAGCCGCCGATCCGGCTCGCCGCGCTCTACCTGGAGCCGGCGCCGATCCCGCTGGACTACCCGTTCGCGGTGCTGCCCGGCATCGAGCCGACCAAGGCGTCCGCCGCCCGGGTCCTCTTCGAGGTGCTGCGTACGCCGGGCTTCAAGGACCGGCTCGCCTCGCAGGCGCTGCGCGCGCCGGACGGCAACTGGGGCCGGGGTTTCCAGGCGCCGACCGGCGCGCCGAGCCCGGCCAACGGCGGCGCGAGCCAGGTGCCGCCGTCGGGCCAGGGCGGCGCGGCCGACCTCGACCCGGGTGCCATCTCGACCGCGACCACGACCTGGTCGGTGGCCACCCAGTCGGGCCGGATGCTCTGCGTCATCGACGTGTCCGGTTCGATGAAGAAGCCGGTCGCGACCGCCAACGGCGCGAGCCGGGAGCAGGTCACAGTCGCCGCCGCGAGCCAGGGCCTCGGGCTGTTCGACGACTCCTGGTCGATCGGCCTCTGGACGTTCTCCACCAACCTCCAGGGCTCGCAGGACTGGAGCGAGCTGGTCGGAATAAAGCCTCTGTCCAGCAACCGGGGCTCGCTCCAGCGCGGCCTGGCCTCGATCAAGCCCTCCAGCGGCAACACCGGCCTGTACGACACCATGCTCGCGGCGTACAAGAAGGTGCAGCAGGACTGGGAGCCGGGCAAGGTCAACTCGATCGTGCTGTTCACCGACGGCAAGAACGAGGACGACGACGGCATCTCGCAGAAGGCGCTGCTGGACCAGCTGAACAAGCTGAAGGACGACGAGCAGCCGGTCCAGGTCATCATCATCGGCATCGGCACCGAGGTGAACCGGGCCGAGCTGGAGTCGATCACCAAGGTCACCGGCGGTGGCGCCTTCGTCACCACCGACCCCAGCAAGATCGGCGAGATCTTCCTCCGGGCGATCGCGCTGCGGCCGCCCGCCCCCCGCTGACCTGAAGCTCAGCGCTACTCTTCCGCCGTACCGGAAATCCGGTACGGCGGAAGGCTTCCCGGGTCAAGACACGGGATGAGAACTGACGGTAATGCGTCCGAATCAATCGGTAACCATAATTGTCCAGGCATGATGACCGGGTGCCTCGACCGCGGGCTCCACACCGGAGCCGGGCGGCGACGGGGCGGTCCTGAGCGAAGTGGGGAGGGCCGGTGACCTCGGCGACGCTGTTGACCCCTGCCACGTCGTCGCGACCCGGTGGTGAACGCCCCGGCAAGACGACACGAGCCGCGGAGCGGGCCTACATCCGGGTCCTGGTGGTGCTGGACACCGCCGTGCTCGCCGTGGCCATCCTGGTCGGTTACCTGGCCCGGTTCGGCGACGAGGAACCGACCGGGTCCGAGATCCCGTACGTGGTGGTCGCCCCGGCGCTCCTGCTGGTCTGGCTCGTCTCGCTCAAGGCGATGCGCTGCTACGACGACCAGGTGCTCGGCTACGGCGCCGACGAGTACCGCCGGGTCAGCGCGGCCAGCATGCGACTCGCCGGCGGCATCGCCATCGCCGGGTACATCGCCGACGTCGGCGTCTCCCGGGGTTTCCTGGCCATCTCCTTCGCGGTCGGCACGATCGGCCTGGAGGTGGCGCGGTTCGCGGCCCGCAAGCGGCTGCACCGGGCCCGCGACCGGGGCGCCGGCTGGTCCCGCAAGGTGCTCGTGGTGGGCGACACCGCGCACGTGCTGGAGCTGGTGCACACGCTGCGCCGGGAGCCGTACGCCGGCTACCAGGTGGTCGGCGCGTGCATCCCGGACGCGCTGCTCGCCCCGGTGCCGCAGCGGCTGGGCGACGTGCCGGTGGTCGGCAGCTTCCGGGGCATCCCGGAGGCCGCCACCGCGATCGGCGCCGACACGGTGGCGGTCACCGCCTCGGGCGAGCTGACCGCGACCCGGTTGCGCCGCCTCGGCTGGCAGCTGGAGGGCACGGGCGTCGACCTGGTGGTGGCGCCGGCGCTCACCGACGTGGCCGGCCCCCGCATCCACACCCGTCCGGTCGCCGGCCTGCCGCTGATCCACGTCGAGGCGCCCGAGTTCCGCGGCGCCCGCAAGCTGGTCAAGGGCTTCGTCGACCGGTCCCTCTCGCTGATCGCCCTGCTCGTCCTGGCGCCGCTGCTGATCGTGATCGCGCTGGCCATCAAGATCGACAGCCGCGGCCCGGTGCTGTTCCGGCAGACCCGGGTCGGCCAGGGCGGCGAGGAGTTCGGCGTCTTCAAGTTCCGCACCATGGTGGTCAACGCCGACGCCCTGCTCGCCGAGCTGGCCGCGCGCAACGAGACCGACGGCCTGATGTTCAAGATGCGCGACGACCCGCGCGTCACCCGGGTCGGCCGGCTGCTGCGCAAGTGGTCGCTGGACGAGCTGCCCCAGCTCGCCAACGTGCTGCTCGGCCAGATGAGCCTGGTCGGTCCGCGCCCGCCGCTGCCGTCCGAGGTTGCCCGCTACGACGGCGACGTGGCACGCCGGCTGCTGGTCAAGCCCGGCATGACCGGCCTCTGGCAGGTCAGCGGCCGGTCGGACCTGAGCTGGGAGGACGGCATCCGGCTGGACCTCTACTACGTGGAGAACTGGTCGCTGGCCGCGGACCTGACCATCCTCTGGAAGACGTTCGGCGCGGTGCTCAACAGCCGCGGCGCGTACTGAGGGGGCGGGTCAGGGCTGCGGCCCGAGCCAGTCCAGGCAGACCACCACCGCGTCGTCCACCAGGTCACCGGCGACGAAGGCCCGCAGGTCGCCGATCAGCGACCGGACCGCGTCCAGCGGCTCCATCGGGCCGGTCCGGCGCAGGAACCGGTCCAGCGCCACCTCGCCGTAGCGCACCTGCTCGGTGGTGGCGTCGATCACGCCGTCGCTGACCACGAAGAGCCGGTCCTCGCGCTCCAGCCGGAACCGCTGCGGGCGGTAGTCGGTGCCCTCGAACATGCCGAGCGGGAACTGCTTGTCCAGCTCCTGCTCGGTCACCTCACCGGCCCGCAGCCGCAGCAGCCGCGGCGAACCGGCGTCGACCACAGTCATCTCGCCGGTGGCCAGATCCAGCTCGATCAGGAGCACGGAGACGTGCTGTTCGCCCCGGTGCTGGGCGTAGATCGCCTGGTCGGCCAGCGCCGCCTGGTCGGCCAGGTCGAGCCCGGCCCGGCGCGCGTTGCGCAGCGCGTACGTGGCCAGCGAGGCGAGCAGCGCCGCCGCAACCCCCTCGCCGTAGCCGTTCAGCACCGCCAGCCAGAGCCGGTGACCGTCGTCGGACCAGTCGAAGCTGTCCCCGCGCACCGCGTACGCCGGCTCCAACTGCCCGGCCAGGCTGAACGACGGCCGGATCCGGCTGCGCCCGGGCAGCAGCTCCCACTGCATCTCGGCGGCCAGCGTGAGCCGCCGGCTGCGCCGGGCGGTGCGGTAGATGTCGGTGGTCGCCGTGACCGCGCTCAGCTCGTGCCCGAGCACAGTGGCGATGGTGTCCAGCTCCCGGCGGGCGTGCGGGTCGGCGGGTACCGGCGAGACCTTCAGCACGCCCCGGCGTTCGCCGCGCATGCCCACCGGGAACCAGCCGACGCCGTCGGCGATCACCGGCTCCTGGTGGTCGAAGGCGCGCCAGGCCGGGTGGCCGGGGCCGGTGACCGACGGGCCGTCATCCAGCGGCAGCAGCTCGGCGAGCCGGTAGTCGACCTGGTACAGCTCGGTGCGGGCGACGCCGTACGTGCGCGCCAGCTCGGCGGCGAGCCGGTCCACGATGAGATCCGTCGGCGCCTCGGTCAGGACCCGGCGCGCGCGGCCCTCCGCTCCGCTCATCTTTGCTCCTTTGCACAGGTCGCCGGGCAGATCCGGGGAGTAGTCTCGGGCCACCATGACCGAAGAGCGCAGTCCCCGGGAACCTGAAACGAGTATGTCCGCCGCACTGGACGAGGCGGCAGGCACCTTGCTCGCCGTCTGGGAGGCGGCCCGGGAGCGCACCACCAGCCGGCTGTCGAGTGCCCAGCTACGCGCGATCATGGTCGTCGAGCAGTATGACGGCATCAACCTCCGCCGGCTCGCCACCCTGACCGACATGTTGCTCTCCTCCGCCAGCCGGCTGTGCGACCGGCTCGTCGCGGCCGGGATGCTGGAACGCGAGCCGGGCCGCTACGACCGGCGGGAGATCTCGCTGCACCTCACGCCCGCCGCCCTCCGGCTCCTCGCCGAGCTGCGTGCCGACCGGCGGCACCGGCTGGAGCGGATCCTGGCCGGGATGAGCCCGGAGGGCCGGGCCGCGCTGGTACGCGGCATGCGCGAGTTCGACGAGGTGGGCCGGCGAGGCGAGGCCCCGGTGGCGGAGGGCTGGCCGATGCTGCAACCGTCCGGGGAACGGATCGGCGACCCCGCCCGGCCGTCCGGTGAGCCGCCGGTGGCCCGTACCGCCTGACTCAGCCTGAACGGCCGTCCGGCGCGGCTTCGCGGGCGGCCCGCAGCCGGGTCACCACCCGGGGATGCTCGGTGAGCGCCCGTTCCAGCGTGCCGAGCACCTCGTCCAGCAGCGCCCGGCCGCCCCGGGAGGTCAGCGCCTCCTCCTGCCACCCGACGAAGTCGCGCAGCAGCCGGTCGTCGTCCACCCGCACGGCCGCGATCAGCGCGTCCACCAGGTGCGCGATGCCGGCGGCGACCTCCTCGGCGCTCTCCTGCGGCGGGTTCACCGCGGCGAGCGCGAGCCCGACCAGCTCACGCCGCCGGTGCAGTACCGCCACGTACGCGTCGTCGGGCGGGGGCGGCGGCGACCCGGTGTGCGCGGCCGACAACGGCCGTTCCAGCAGCGCCACCGCGTCCCGGGCGCTGGCGCCCCAGCCCGCCGCGCCGATAGCGGTGGCCCACCGGCCGTCCGGGCCGAAGCCGGGACCACCGGCGAGCACCGGCACACCGGCCGCGCGGCTGGCCTCCACCATCCGCGCCGCCCGGACCAGCCGGTTCGGCTGCACGCAGCTCAGCAGCACCGCGTCCGGGCCGGTCTGGTGCAGGTACGAGACCAGATGCCGGGCCGGCACGCTGGCGCCGAGGAACGTCACCCGCCAGCCGGCCGCCCGGACCACCTCGGTGACGATGCGGGCGGCCAGCGCGTGCCACTCGCCCTCCACGCAGGCCATCACCACGTGCCCGCGTCGCGGTGGGCCGACCGTCGCGCCCAGCGCGTCCACCACCTGCTCGCTGACGTGAGTGGCGGCGTGCTCCTGGGCGACGCTCCACGAGCCGGTAAGCCAGCGCCGGCCGACCTCCCGCTGCGCCACCGCGACCAGGTCGACCAGGACGTCCGCGACCGAGAAGCCGTCCGCCAGCAGGCCGCGCGCCAGCGCCACAGCGCCGGACCGGTCGGCGGCGTCCAGGTGGTCGAGGTACGCGGCGAGCGTCTCCGGCCCGATCCGGCGCCCGGCCGCGGGGGTGGGGCGGTCGGGCGGCGGTGGTGTCACCCGGCCGCCACGGCGAGCATGGCGATGTCGTCGTGGGGTTGCCCGTCCAGCCACTCGTCGACGAGCTGGAGCACCCGGTCCACGAGCGCGGCGGGCGGAAGCCCGGTGCCGGTGGCGAGCGCCTGACGCAACCGGGCGTCGCCGAACATGGCCGGCTCGGTCGGGCCGCCCCGGGCCTCGGTCACCCCGTCGGTGTACGCCAGCAGCAGGTCACCCGGGGCCAGCCGGACCTCTGCGTCGGCGAACCGGGCGTCGGTGAGCGCGCCCACCGGCATGCCGCCGACCCGGATCGTCTCGACGCCGCCGCCGGCACGGACGACGAGCGGAGCGGGGTGCCCGCCACCCGCCACCCGGATCAGCAGCCCGCCGTCCGGCTCACGGCGCAGCGCGCCGAGCAGGAGCGTGGTGAACTGGGCCCGGCGGGCCGCGTCGGGAGCGTCCAGCAGCGCCCGGTTGAGCAGCTCCAGCAGTTCCCGGGGACGCTGCTCGACCAGGCGCAGGGTCTGCAGCGACTGGCGGACCCGGCCGGTCAGCACGGCCGCACCGACGCCCTTGCCGCAGACGTCGCCGAGCGCGAACAGGCCGCCGTCGCCGGTGGGGAACAGGTCGTAGAAGTCGCCGCCGATGCGCAGGCTGTCCCCGGCGGCGCGGTAACCGCCGGCGAGCGTCATCCCGGGCAGGCGGGGCAGCGCCGGCGGGAGCAGGCTGTTCTGGAGCACCCGGGCCAGGTGCGCCTGCTCGCCGTACAGCTCGGCTGCGGCCAGCGCGGCGCCGGCCCGGCCGGCGAACTCCCGGGCCAGGCCGATCTCCCGCTTGTCGAAACCGGGCCGCTCCCGGCGGCGGGCCAGCACCAGCGCGCCGGCCGGGCCGCCCGCGCTGGGCATCGGGCTGATCAACACGGTGCCCGGGCGGCCGAACCCGGCGGGCAGCACCTCGGCCAGGTCGGCCAGCTCGGCGTCCAGCCAGGGACTCGGTTCGGTGAGGTCGCCTTCGAGCGCCTCGACCAGGCCGGGGACGGACTCCACCGTGTGCCAGCCGGCCAGGCCGGTGACCGGGCCGGGATCGCCGGTGGCGTACCGGATCCAGTGCGGCTGGTCCTCGGCGGGCGGAGGCGGGCGGTGCACCACGACTGCCGCGTCGGCCAGGTAGGGCACCGGCAGCGTCACGGCGGTACGCAGCGTCTGCTCGCGGTGCAGGGACAGCCCGAGCCGGCTGCCCGCCTCGGCGAGGAACGCGGTGCGCGACCGTTCGGCCAGCAGCGCGTCGGTGCGCGCGTGTTCCTCGGTGACGTCCCGGACGTACCAGGCGCTGCGGTCGTCGGCCAGGGGACGCCGCAGGCCGCGCAGCCGCCGGCCGTGGTGTTCGGTCTCGAACGCGTCCGATCCGGCGGCGGCCGCGTCGGCCAGCGCCGGTACCCGGCACGCGGCCAGGTCGACGCCGGGCGCCACCTCGGGGAGCAGGTCGGCGGCCATCGCGTTGACGAGCGTCACCACGCCTGCGTGGTCGACCGTCACGACGGCCTCGGCGAGCCCGTCCAGCAGTTCCCGGGCCAGACGGTCGTCAGCCGGTAGCGCGGCCTCGGCAACCCGCCGGGGCCGTCTCCGCGAGGCGTGTCCACCGCCGCTGACCGGCCCCGCGACACCGCCCCGGCGCGCGGCGGTCACCTCCGGTGGCCGGGCGCTTCGGTCGGTCGACCCCTGCGCATGCTGTCGGTGCACCCCTCGCTCGGCGGACTTGTTGCCCGGCGGCAAGCGTACCGAGCGCAGGCACGGAATGCCCGTCGAGGATCATCCCGGCTCAGGTGGTCCGGGCCAGCCAGCCCACCGGCCGGTCGACGATCCGGCGGACCACCGACCCGGCGCCGCCGACCGCCGCGGACTGCGCGCCGAGCACCGCCGGCCGCACAGTGACCGGCGCCCACCCGGCGGTGAGCACCCGGCGGGAGACCTCCGCCTCCACAGTCGGCCGCAGCCAGGGCGCGAGCCGGGCGTATCCGCCCCCGAGCACCACCGTGTCCAGGTCCAGCAGGTTCACCACGCCCGCCACCGCCACCCCGAGGGCGGTGCCGGCGTCGGTCAGGGCGGTCAGCGTGGCCGGGTCACCGGCCTCGGCCAGGTCGCCGAGCCGGGTGGCGGCGGTATCAGCCGGCAGTTCCGCGCCGGGCAGCCCGGCGGCGGCCAGGATCGCCTCCTGGCCCGCGTACCGCTCCAGGCAGCCCTGGCCGCCGCAGCGGCACGGCCGCCCCTGCGGCTGCACCGGGAAGTGACCGATCTCTCCGCTCCAGCCGCGCGCGCCCCGGTAGAGCGCGCCGTCGAGCACGATCCCGGCGCCGATGCCGATCTCGCCGGTGACGTGCAGGAAGCTGCGCGGGCCGGGCGGGCCGGCGTACAGCTCGCCGAGCGCGGCCAGGTTCGCCTCGTTGTCGACCACCAGCGGCGGCACCCCGTCGACCGGCTCGGCCAGCGGGTGCCCGGCCAGCAGCGCCGGCACGTCCACGTCACGCCAGCCCAGGTTCGGCGCGAGCCGGACCAGGCCGCCGTCGCCCACCAGGCCCGGCACGGCGAGCGCCGCGCCGGCCAGGGTCAGCCCGTCGCGTACGGCGGCAGCGCGCGCCTCGGCGGCGAGCGCGGCGAGCCGGGCGAGCGCGTCGGCGGGGGAGACCGGGCGCAGGTCGGCGCGGCGGACCAGGTGGTGCCGGACCGTGCCGGTCAGGTCGACGACGCAGGCCGCCAGGTAGTCGACGTTCACCTCCAGGCCGAGCCCGGCCGGGCCGTCGGAGGCGAGCACCAGGCCCCGGGCGGGACGGCCCGCACCGGTACGCGGCTCCGGCTCCGCCTCGGCGACCAGCCGGCCGGCGATCAGGTCGTCCACGACGGCGGAGACGGTGGCCCGGGTCAGGCCGGTGTCGGCGGCGATCCCGGCGCGCGAGGGCGGCCGGTCGGCGGCGGCGATCCGCCGCAGCACCACTGCGAGGTTCAACTCGCGCAGGCTGCCCTGCCGGACCGCCCCGGCGGTGCTGGCGCTTGTCACCTCTTGACACTGCCACATCGCCGCCATTTAATTCAACCGCTGAACAAATCGCGGACGACACCACCACCTGGAGGTCTGCCATGGCACCCCGCCCCACCCCCGCGGACAAGTTCTCCTTCGGTCTCTGGACGGTGGGCTGGCCGGCCCGTGACCCGTTCGGTGACGCCACCCGGCCCGAGCTGGACGCCGTCGAGGCGGTGCACCGGCTCGCCGAGCTGGGCGCGTACGGCATCACCTTCCACGACGACGACCTGGTCCCGTTCGGCGCGGACGCCGCCACCCGCGACGCCCGGCTGAGCCGCTTCCGCAAGGCCCTCGACGAGACCGGCCTGGTCGTGCCGATGGTCACCACCAACCTGTTCAACCACCCGGTGTTCAAGGACGGCGGCTTCACCAGCAACGACCGCGACGTCCGCCGGTACGCGCTGCGCAAGGTGCTGCGCAACATCGACCTGGCCGCCGAGATGGGCGCGAAGACGTTCGTCATGTGGGGCGGCCGGGAGGGCGCCGAGTACGACGTGGCGAAGGACGTCCAGGCCGCGCTGGACCGCTACCGCGAAGCCGTCGACCTGCTCTGCGAGTACGTCGTCGACAACGGCTACGACCTGCGCTTCGCCCTGGAGCCCAAGCCGAACGAGCCGCGCGGCGACATCCTGCTGCCCACGGTCGGCCACGCGCTCGGGTTCATCTCCACGCTGGCCCGCCCGGAGATGGTCGGGCTCAACCCGGAGGTCGGGCACGAGCAGATGGCCGGGCTGAACTTCGCCCACGGCATCGCCCAGGCGCTCTGGCAGGGCAAGCTGTTCCACATCGACCTCAACGGCCAGCGCGGCATCAAGTACGACCAGGACCTGGTCTTCGGCCACGGCGACCTGCTCAACGCGTTCGCCCTGGTCGACCTGCTGGAGCACGGCGGCCCGAACGGCGGCCCGGCCTACGACGGCCCGCGCCACTTCGACTACAAGCCGTCCCGCACCGAGGACATGACCGGCGTGTGGGCCTCCGCCGAGGCGAACATGCGGACGTACCTGCTGCTCAAGGAGCGGGCCGCGGCGTTCCGCGCCGACCCGGAGGTGGTCGAGGCGCTCGCCGCCGCCCGGGTGGCCGAGCTGGCCACCCCGACGCTCAACCCCGGTGAGGGCTACCGCGAGCTGCTGGCCGACCGGACCGCGTTCGAGGAGTTCGACCCGGAGGCCGCCGGGGCGAAGGGTTTCGGCTTCGTCCGGCTCAACCAGCTCGCCGTCGAGCACGTGCTCGGCGCGCGCTGAGGCGGGCCGCCATGCCGCTCGTCGCGGGGGTCGACTCGTCGACCCAGTCCTGCAAGGTGGTCGTCCGGGACGCGGAGACCGGCGCGCTGGTCCGGCAGGGCCGCGCGCCGCACCCGCCCGGCACCGAGGTCGACCCGTACGCCTGGTGGGAGGCCCTGCAGGCGGCGGTCGCCGAGGCCGGTGGCCTGGGCGACGTGGCCGCCATCTCGGTCGGCGGCCAGCAGCACGGCATGGTCTGCCTGGACACCTCCGGTGAGGTGGTCCGCCCGGCGCTGCTGTGGAACGACACCCGCTCCGCCGACGCGGCCCGGGAACTGGTCGAGGAGGCCGGCGGCGGGGAGACCGGCCGCCGGTTCTGGGCCGAGGCGACCGGCGCGGTGCCGGTGGCCAGCTTCACCGCGACGAAGCTGCGCTGGCTGGCCCGGCACGAGCCGGACAACGCCGACCGGGTCGCCGCCGTCTGCCTGCCGCACGACTGGCTCACCTGGCGGCTCGCAGGCGCGCCCGAGCTGGACGCGCTGCGTACCGACCGGGGCGACGCCAGCGGTACCGGCTACTGGTCGCCGCGTACCGGCGAGTACCGGCTGGACCTGCTGGAGCGGGCCTTCGGCCGGCGCCCGAAGGTGCCGGTCGTGCTCGGCCCCGCCGAGGTGGCCGGGCACCTCGACCCGGCGGTGTTCGGCGGCGGCGCGGCGTCCGGCGCGGCCGGTCCGTCCGGAGGCCCGGTGCTCCTCGGGCCGGGGACCGGGGACAACGCCGCCGCGGCGCTCGGCGCCGGGGCCAGCCCGGGCGACGTGGTCGTCTCGATCGGCACCTCCGGCACCGTCTTCGCGGTGGCGGACACGCCGGCCGCCGACTCCACCGGCGCGGTTGCCGGGTTCGCCGACGCCACCGGCCGGTACCTGCCGCTCGTGTGCACGCTCAACGCCGCCCGGGTGCTGGACGCCGCCGCGACGCTGCTCGGCGTCGACCTCGACCGGCTCGGCGAGCTGGCCCTGTCCGCCCCGCCCGGCGCGGACGGGCTGGTGCTGGTGCCGTACCTGGAAGGGGAGCGGACGCCGGACCGGCCGCACGCCAACGGCGAGCTGAAGGGCCTGACGCTGCGCACCTCGACCCCGGCGCACCTGGCCCGGGCCGCGGTGGAGGGCATGCTCTGCGGGCTGGCCGACGGCCTGGACGCGCTCATCGCACAGGGTGCCCGCGCCGACCGGATCATCCTGGTCGGCGGCGGCGCCCGGTCCGCGGCGGTGCGCCGGATCGCGCCGCAGGTCTTCGGCCGCCCGGTGGTGGTGCCGCCGCCGGGCGAGTACGTGGCCGACGGCGCGGCCCGGCAGGCCGCCTGGGTGGCGCTCGGCGGCGAGACCCCGCCCGCCTGGTCGATCGGCGACACCGAGGAGTACACCGGCGAGGCGGTGCCCGCCATCCGCGAGCGCTACGCCCACGCCCGGGGGTAAGGAAGGGCCCCTTCTTAACGCCTGCGGTAGAGGAGGGGCCCCTTCTTAACACGCGCCCCGGCCGGGGTCGGTGTCCCGGATCCGGCCCGCACCTGATTGGCTGCCCTGCATGAAGGGCACGAGGATCTCCCGGCGCGGGAACACGGCACACCGGTTGTACAGCGTCGTGGTCTTCGTGGTGCTCGCCTCGCTGGACAACGTGGCGATCGGCCTGGTGCCTCCGCTGTACGGGCCGATCTCCACCGCCCTCGACGTACCCCAGCGGATGCTCGGCCTGGTCACCGCCGTCAGCTTTCTGGTCAGCGCGGTGGCGGCGGTGGCCTGGGCCTACGTGGGGGACCGCACCAACCGCAAGCCGCTGCTCATGGTCGGCACGCTGCTCTGGGCGGCCGGCACCGGGGGCAGCGCGCTGGCCGGGGGGTACGCGACGTTCCTGGTCGCGCAGTTCGTCGGCGCGGTCGGGCTCGGCGCGGTGGGCTCGGTCGGCTTCTCGGTGGTCACCGACCTGATCTCGCCGCGCCGCCGGGGCCTGGTGATGAGCTTCTGGGGGCTGTCCCAGGGCGTCGGCACGCTGGCCGGGACGCTGCTCGGCGGCGTGCTCGGCGCGACCGACTGGCGGCGGCCGTTCCTGCTGCTGACCGGCGTGGGCCTGGCCGCCACAGTGGCGTACCTGTTCACCTACGACATCCGGCGCGGGCAGAGCGAACCGGAGCTGGCCGGGGCGATCGACGCCGGGAACGAGTACGACTACCGGATCAGCCGTGCCGACCTGCCCCGGATCCTGGCCCGCCGGACCAACCGCTGGCTGATCATGCAGGGGCTGACCGCCCAGGCCGCGTTCGGCTCGCTGGTATGGCTGCCGGTGCTGTTCAGCCAGCGGGCCGAGGCGCAGGGCTACTCACCGGCCACAGCCGTGGTGGTGGGCAGCGTCTTCGCCACCCTGTTCCAGCTCGGCGGCGTGCTGTCCATCGTGGGCGGTCTGGTGGGTGACGCGCTGCAACGGCGTACGCCCAGCGGCCGGGCCATGGTCGCGGCCGTCGGCATCCTCGCGGCGCTGCCGTTCTACCTGGTCCTGTTCTTCGTGCCGATCCGCATCGACGTGCCCGACGGCGCCGGTTCCGGCGCGGTGGTGACAGCCGTGCTGTCCAGCGTGCTGACCGAGCCGTCGGTGGGGCTGAGCCTGCTCACCGCCGTGGTGGCGCTGGCGCTGACGTCGGCGAACTCGCCGAACTGGTTCGCCCTGATCGCCGACGTCAACCCGCCCGAGCACCGGGGCACCGTCTACAGCCTGGGCAACCTGGTCAACGGCGTGGGCCGGGCGGCGGGCAACGGGCTGGTCGGCGTGGCGTTCGCAGGGCTGCGGGCGGCCTTCCCGCCGCCGCTGAACTACGCGGTCGGGCTGGCCGCGTTCCAGCTCTTTTTCATCCCGACCGGGATCATGTACTGGCTGGCCGCGCGTACGTCGCCGCGGGACATCGCGCAGGTGCACGACCTGCTGCACGCCCGCGCCGACCGCCTGGAGGAAGGAAGGGCCCCTTCTTAACGGTGAGTGTTAAGAAGGGGCCCCTGCTCTACCGGAGGCGTTAAGAAGGGGCCCTTCCTTACACCCGGAACCAGACCGTGACGTCCGTGGGGACCGCGTCGCCGTCCAGCGGCGCGCTCGACACCAGCACCTGCGCGCCGGCCGGCAACGGCGCCGGGTCGGCACCGAAGTTGGTCAGCACGGTGAGGTCGCCGTTGGTGAACGTGAGCACCTCGTCGCCGGAGGTCAGGAACCGCAGCGGGCCCCGGGCCAGCGCGTGCTCGCGGCGCAGCCGCAGCGCGGTCCGGTACAGCTCGTACGTCGAGCCGGGCACGCCGCGCTGCCGGTCCAGCGCGTACTCGGCCCACACCGGCGGCTGGGGCAGCCAGCTCGCGTCGGTCGGCCCGAAGCCGTACGACGGGGCGTCGGCCTCCCACGGGATCGGCACCCGGCAGCCGTCCCGGCCGCGCTCGGTGTGCCCGCTGCGCTTCCAGGTCGGGTCCTGGCGGGCCTCGTCGGGCAGCGTGGTGTGCTCCGGCAGCCCCAGTTCCTCACCCTGGTAGAGGTAGGCGGAGCCGGGCAGCGCGAGCATCAGCAGGCTGGCCGCCCGGGCCCGGCGCAGGCCCAGCGCGGCGTCCGGCTGCGGGTCGTCCACGCCGACGCCGTTGGCCCGGCCGCCGGCGGTGCCGAGCCCGAGCCGGGAGGCGTGCCGCACCACGTCGTGGTTGGACAGCACCCAGGTGGTGGGCGCGCCGACGGAGTCGGTGGCCTCCAGCGAGCGGGTGATCACCGCGTACTGGGCCGGCGCGGTCCACGCGGCCAGCAGGTACTCGAAGTTGAAGGCCTGGTGCATCTCGTCGGGGCGCACGTACCGGGCCAGGCGCTCGGCCGGCTCCACCCACGCCTCGGCGACCAGGATCCGCTCACCGGGGTACGAGTCGAGCACCCGCCGCCACTCCCGGTAGATCTCGTGCACGCCGTCCTGGTCCCACATCGGCGGGCGCGGCTTGTCCACCTCGCTGCCGGAGAGGATCTCCTGCGGCTCCTGCCAGTCGGCCAGGTCGGCCTGCTTGATCAGGCCGTGCGCCACGTCCACCCGGAAGCCGTCCACGCCCCGGTCCAGCCAGAAGCGCAGCACGTCGAGGAACTCCTCGCGCACCTCCGGGTTGTCCCAGTTGAGGTCGGGCTGGCCGGAGTCGAACAGGTGCAGGTACCACTGCCCGTCGGGCAGCCGGGTCCAGGCGGGGCCGCCGAACACGCTCACCCAGTCGTTCGGCGCCTCGGCGCCGTCCGGGCCCCTGCCGTCGCGGATGACGTAGCGCTGCCGTTCCGGGCTGCCCGGCGCGGCGGCGACTGCCGCGGTGAACCAGCGGTGCGCGGAGGAGGTGTGGTTGGGCACCAGGTCGACGATCACCCGCAGCCCGCGGGCCTTCGCCTCGGCGATCAGCTTGTCGGCGTCGGCGAGCGTGCCGAACAGCGGGTCGACGTCGCGGTAGTCGGACACGTCGTACCCGGCGTCGGCCTGCGGGGACGGGTAGAACGGGGACAGCCAGAGCGCGTCGACTCCCAGCTCGGCGAGGTGGTCGAGCCGGGACGTGATGCCCGGCAGGTCGCCGATCCCGTCGCCGTCGGAGTCGGCGAACGAGCGCGGGTAGACCTGGTAGATGACCGCCTCGGTCCACCAGCCGGTGCCCGGGGCCTGCTGCGTCGCGTCGGTGTTCAGCGCCTTACTCCTGTCTGGGTGGTGCGGGACGAGCGAGTTCTTCAGTGTGCCCGGGGCGGCGCTGTCGATTCGCGCACCACCAGGCGAGTGGGCAGGATCACCGGGGGCGGTGTCCCGTCGTCGGTGTCGGGGCCGCGCGGCGCGGGCACCAGGCCGGGGTACGGCTCGGCGGCCCGTACGCCGAGCGGGTCGAGCAGGATGCGGGCGGCGAGCAGCCCCTGCTCGGCGGCCGGCTGGGCGATCGTCGAGAGCCCGAGCACGCCGGCCAGGTCGTGGTCGTCGATGCCCATCACGCTGACGTCCTCCGGCACCCGCAGCCCGGCGTCGCGCAGCGCGGTGATCGCGCCCATCGCCATCTCGTCGCAGGCGGCGAAGATGGCCGTCGGCGGCTCGCCCCGGGCCAGCAGCTCGGTGGTGGCCCGGGTGCCCCCGTCGATGGTGAAGCGCGACTCGACGTCGAGGCTCGGGTCGGGCCGCAGCCCGGCGGCCCGCAACGCCTCCTGGTAGCCGCGCCGCCGGTCCAGGTGGGTGGTGAAGGCCAGTTCGTCGTCCGGGTCGCCGGAGATGTGCGCGATCCGGGTGTGGCCGAGGTCGAGCAGGTGGCGGGTGGCGGTCCGGGCAGCGGCCACGTCGTCGATCCGGACGCAGGGCCACCCGGGCACCTCGCTGCCGGAGCTGATCGTCACGCCCGGCAGGTCCAGCTTCGTCAGCGCGTGCACGTCGGCCGCGCGCAGCGGGGTCGCGACCAGGATGATCGCGTCCACCCGCTTGTGCAGGCTCGCCGTGCGCAGCACCCGCTGCCGGGTCTGCTCCCGGCCGCCGAGGTTGTAGAGCAGCAGGTCGTAGCCGCTGTCCTGGAGGAATTCCTCGACCGCCTCCACCACGGTGCCGAAGAACCATCTGGTGATCCGGGGCACCACCACCGCCACGGTGCCGGTCCGGCCGCCGGCCAGGCGGCTCGCGCTGGGCGACACCGCGTACTGGAGCTGTTCGGCGGCGGCGAGCACCCGGCGGCGGGTCGCGGCCGAGACCGTCGGCAGGCCCCGCAGCGCCCGGGAGACGGTGGCCGTGGAGACCCCGGCCAGACGGGCGACGTCGTCAATCCTGGTCATCGTGAGCTCCCCGCTGTGACCCGGACCCCGCCGCCGGCCGTGCCGGCGGCGGGGCGCCGGATCAACCCTTGACGCTGCCGGCGAGCAGACCTCGCACGAAGAAGCGCTGGAGGGACAGGAACACGATCAGCGGTACGACGATCGACACGAACGCGCCGGCCGTCAGCCGCTGCCACTCGTTGCCGCGGGTGCCGGCCAGCTCCGCGAGCCGGACTGTCATCGGGGCGGTCTCGTCGCCGCCGCCGGCGAAGATCAGCGCGACCAGCAGGTCGTTCCAGACCCAGAGGAACTGGAAGATGCCGAACGCCGCCAGCGCGGGCGTGATCAGCGGCAGCACGATGGTGCGGAAGATCTTCGGGTGGGTGGCCCCGTCGACCCGGGCCGCCTCCATCAGGTCGCCGGGGAGCTGCGAGATGAAGTTGTGCAGCAGGAACACGGCGAACGGAAGCGCGAAGCAGGTGTGCGCGAACCACACCTGGGCGAACTTCTGCTCGTCGACCAGGTCCCACGCGGGGAGGATCTGCACCCCGGCGATGGTGACGCCGGTGGAGAAGAACCGCAGCAGCGGCACAAGGGCCATCTGCAACGGCACGATCTGCAGCGCGAAGATCCCGATGTAGACCCAGTCCCGCCCCTTGAAGTTCATCCACGCCAGCGCGTACGCGGCGAGCGACGCGAAGGCCAGCGGGAAGAGCACCGAGGGGATGGTGATCGCCAGCGAGTTGATGAAGTAGCTGGCCAGCTGCCCGGACGAGCCGCGGCTGAACAGCACCTCCTGGTAGTTCTCCAGCGTGATCTGCGGGTTGCTGAAGAACGTCCACCACCCGGTGGTCTTGATCTCGTTCTCCGGCCGGATCGAGGAGATGAACAGGCCGAAGGTCGGGATCGTCCAGAGCACCGCGATCACGATCGACACGAGCGTGGCGGTACGGCTGTTCAGGCGCTTGCGCACCCGGGCGCCCCGGGTGGTCGGCTCGGTGGCCTGGGCGCCGACTCCGACGGTGGGCGTGGCGGTGGTCATCTCAGCCCTCCCGCTGCTTGCGCAGGTTGCGGATCTGGTAGATCACGATCGGGATCACCAGGACGAACAGGAACACCGCCAGCGCCGAGCCCTGACCGTTCTCCTGGTAGCGGAACGCCTGGTTGTACATCTCGGTCGCGATCACGTTCGTGTCGTAGTTGCCGTTCGTGGCGGTCCGGACGATGTCGAAGACCTTGAGCGTCGCGATGGACAGCGTCACCACCACGACGATCAGCGCCGGCCGGATGCTCGGCATGGTGATCCGCCAGAACATCTGCCACGGGGTGGTGCCGTCCAGCCGGGCCGCCTCGACGATGTCGGCCGGGATGGCCTTGATCGCGGCGGAGAGCACCACCATCGCGAAACCGGCCTGGATCCACACCATGATCACGATGAGCAGGAACGTGTTCAGCGGCGAGTCCAGCAGCCACTGCTTCGGCTCGCCGCCCAGGCTCACCACGATCTGGTTGAGCAGGCCGATCTGGTCGCCCTCGCCCCGGTAGGCGTAGACGAACTTCCAGATGATGGAGGCGCCGACGAACGAGATCGCCATCGGCAGGAAGATCAGGGACTTGGCCACGGCCTCGAACCGGGCCTTGTCCACCAGGACCGCGTAGATCAGGCCGAACCCGGTGGCCACCAGCGGCACCAGGAGCACCCAGATCAGCGTGTTGATCAGGACCCGGACGATCGAGTCCTCGGCGAACATCCAGCGGTAGTTGTCCAGGCCCACCCAGTTGTTGCTGCCGGAGTCCATGAAGGAGAGCAGCGTGGTGCGGATGGCGGGGACCACCAGCCCGATGGCGAGCAGCAGCAGCGTCGGCAACAGGAAGAAGAACGCGAACGTGCCCTCGCGCTGCTTGCGCCGGCGGGGCAGCGGCGCGCCGCTCGCGGAGGCCGCGACCAGCTGCGCCTCCCGGCGCCGGGCGAAGAACGACGGCACCACGTCGAGAAGCAGGAGCAGCCCGCCCACCACCGCGACGAAGGCGATCAGCCCGTACATGAGCATGAGGAACTTCGGCTGCTCCGCCGCGAAGTCGAACTCCATCGACCCTCCCTCAAGGGTTCGGCTAGCAGAGGTGGCCCGGTCCGCGTCCGCGGACCGGGCCACCTGCTAGATCACTTCCAGCTGCCCTCGATGTCGTTCAGGACGGCGGTGGTGTCCTTGCCGTTGATCCAGGCCACCATGCCCTTCCAGAAGGTGCCGGCGCCGACCGCGGCCGGCATCAGGTCCGAGCCGTCGAAGCGGAAGACCGTCTTCTCGTCCTGGAGGATGCCCACGGAGAGCTTGTCCACCGGGTTCGGGACGTTGTTCAGGTCCAGCTTCTTGTTCGCGGAGACCCAGTCACCGATCTTGGCGCGGCTGTTGGCGTACTCGCCGGAGGCCAGGTAGGTCTGCACCGCCTGGACCTCGGGACGGTCGGCGAAGGCCGCGACGAACTCGCCGCCGCCCAGCACCGGCTTGCCCTTCGACGGGTCGATGGCCGGGAAGTAGAACGCGAAGACGTCGCCGTCCTCGGCCACCTTGGTGCCCTCGGGCCACTGGTTGGCGTAGAAGGACGCCTGCCGGTGCAGCGCGCACTTGCCGGTGGTGATCGGCGTGCCCGCCTCCTGGAACGAGGTGGTGGCGATGCTCTTCACGCCGCCGAAGCCGCCGTTGACGTACTTCTCGTTCTTCAGGATGGTGCCGGCCCGGTTGAGCGCGTCGGCCACCTGCGGGTCGTTGAACGGGATCTCGTGGGTGGTCCACTTGTCGTAGACGTCCGGGCCACCGGTGCGCAGCAGCACGTCCTCGATCCAGTCGGTGGCCGGCCAGCCGGTGGCGTCACCGGACTCGATGCCGGCGCACCACGGCTTGGTGCCGCTGGCCGCGATCTGGTCGGAGAGCTTGATCAGGTCGTCCCACGTGGTGGGGACGGTCCAGCCCTTCTCCTTGAAGGTCTTCGGCGAGTACCACACGAAGGACTTCACGTTGGAGCCGAGCGGGGCGCCGTAGAACTGGCCGTTGACGGTGCTGTACTTCAGCCAGTCGGCGGAGTAGTTCTGCTCGGCCATGGCCTTGGTGTCGGCGCCGGCCGGCTTGAGCTTGCCCGAGTCGACGAACCGCTTCAGCAGACCCGGCTGCGGGATGAAGGCGAGGTCGGGGGCGTTGCCGCCGTCCACCCGCACCGGCAGCTGCGCCTCGAACTCGCCGGAGCCCTCGTGGTCGATCTCGATGCCGGTGCAGTCCTCGAACTCCTTCCAGGACTGCTGGAGGCGCTCGTCCTCGATGTCACGGATCGAGGAGTAGATGGTCACCTTCTTGCCGTCGTGACCGTCGTACTTCTCATATGCGCCGCACTCGGCCGAGCCCGCGTTGCTGCTCTTCTTGTCGTTGCCGGTGCCGCAGGCGGCGACGCCGAGCGCCAGCCCCAGGACGCCGGCGACCGCGAGCGCCTGGCGCGATCTGGCAAACGCCATGCCGATCTCCTTCCTTGCCGGCGCGTGGGGGGATCGAACCCGCGCCGGTCCGATGGTCGTCCTCACATGTAAGCGCTTGCATCGTGCCGGGTCCACCCCTGGCCGGACACGGCCCGGTAACAATCCCGAAACCCTGACCACCGGTGATGGGTGCGCTCCCACGAATCTTCCCGGGAACGGAACTTTCTGTCAGGATGTCCGCATCACATTGAAGACTTTCAACATTGGAGGCAGTGGATGCGTAAGCGATGGCTCGCCCTCGGGGCGAGCGCCGCGGTCCTGGCGGCGACCCTTGTACCGGCCGCGCCGGCGATGGCCGCCCCGACGTTCAAGGTCCCGTTCCCGTGCAACCAGTCCTGGTCCGGTCAGACCCGGACCAACCACAGCCCGGCCAACGCGATCGACTTCAACCGCACCGACGACCTGGGCGACCCGGTGGTCGCCAGCGCACCCGGCACTGTCGACGTGGTGACCAACCTCGGCGACACCAGCTACGGCAAGTACGTCCGGATCAACCACGGCGGCGGTCACACCACCTACTACGCCCACCTGAACGCCTTCAACGTCTCCGTCGGGCAGACCGTCGGCTACGGCCGGGTGATCGGGTACGTCGGCACGACCGGCGGCTCCACCGGCCCGCACCTGCACTACGAGCAGCGTCTCAACGGCAGCTCTGTGAAGATCAAGTTCAACGGCGTCCAGGCGCTCTACTGGGGCACCAAGACCTACACCAGTGACAACGGCTGCGGCGGGACGAACACCGGCGAGGGCACCGTCAACACGGCCGGCTCCCCGCTGACGGTCCGCTCCGGCCCCGGCACCGGCTACAGCTCGGTCGGCACGGTGGCCGACGGGGCGAAGGTGACCATCCAGTGCCAGACCAGCGGCACCAGCGTCACCGGCACCTACGGCACCAGCTCGATCTGGGACCGGATCGGCTCCGGCCGGTTCATCTCCGACGCCTACGTCTACACCGGGTACGACGGCTACATCCCGGGCGTACCCCGCTGCTGAACCCGGCGGGCGCGGGGGCGAGCGGCTCCCGCGCCCGTACCGGTCAGGAGTTCAGCCGCCACACCGCGAAGTTCAGCGCGGACGCGAACGTCACCCAGGCCCAGTACGGCAGCATCAGCAGCGTGGCCGGCCGGGAGACGCGCCGGAACAGGGCCACCGTCACCCCGATCGCCAGCCACATCAGCACGATCTCGGCGAACGCCAGCCCGTACGCCCCGGCGCCGAAGAACAGCGGGGTCCAGATCGCGTTCAGCACGAGCTGCACGACCCAGGCCCAGAGCGCGAGGCCGAAACCGACCCGCCGCCAGACCAGCCAGCCGGCGATCGCGATGAGCACGTAGAGCACGGTCCAGACCGGGCCGAACAGCCACGACGGCGGCGCCCAGGCGGGCTGCTCCAGGCCCTGGTACTCGGCGGAGGTGCCCTGGACACCCAGCCCGCCGATCGCGGCGGCGGCGAAGGTGGCGGCGCCGAAGCCGAGCAACGCCAACCACTGGCGGGCTCCGGCGGTGCGCCGGGTGACACTCTGCGACATCTCCATGGCCGAGATGTTTCCGCTCGACGGGCCCGGCAAACGCCCGGGCGCCGCCGGACCCGGACGCGGAAAAGCCGGAGTCACCCGGCCCGGACGTTCCGGTCCGGCAGGACGGAACACCCGGGCCCGGCGACCCCGGCGGGTACGAGAACCGCTGTTACGTGTTGAAGATGCTGACGCCACCCGGGCCGACCAGCAGGCCGACGACGATGAGGACGATGCCCCAGAGGATCTGCCGGCGGAACAGGGCGAGAATTCCGGCGACCACCAGTACGACTGCGAGAATCCAGAGAATCAGCTCCATGTCGGCTGGATACCCGTGCGCCCGATACCGGAAACCTCCCGCTCAGTCGAGCTGATCACCGCCCAGGTGGAAGACGCTGTACGCCTGTTTGATCACCGGGTGGGCCACGTTGCGGACCCGGACCCCGCCCGGTGTGGTGCCGCGCTCGGTGCCGTGGTGGGCGTGCCCGTGCAGCGCCAGCGCGGTAGGTGCGGAGTCGATCGCCTGACCGAGCTGGTAGCAGCCGAGGAACGGGTAGATCTCCAGCGGCTCGCCGGCGAGCGTGTCCGGTACGGGGGAGTAGTGGGTGAGCGCGACGAGCGCGTCGCAGTCCAGCGAGAGCAGCGCGTCGGTGAGCGCGTCGGCGCTCTCCCTGGTGGTCCGCACGAACGCCTTCATCTCCGGCTCGCCGAAGTCGCTGGCGCACCGCCCGGCGAACCCGCCGCCGAACCCCTTCACGCCTGCGACCCCGAGCCGTCCGCCGGGGGTGTCCACCACGACGCCGGTGCCCTCCAGCACCGTGATCCCGGCGTCCTCCAGCACCTTCACCACCTGTGGCACCTCGTCGCACTGGTGGTCGTGGTTGCCGAGCACGGTGATCACCGGTACGCCGAGGTCGCCGAACTCCCGGGCCACGCACCGCGCCTCGGCCTCGGTGCCGTGCCGGGTCAGGTCACCGGCGAGCAGGAGCACGTCGGCGCAGCCGGGCAACTCCTCCAGCGCGGGGCGGAACCGGCCCACCACGTCCTCGTCCAGATGCACGTCGCCCACGGCGGCGATCCGGATCACCATCGAACCTCCCTCACGGCAACTCCTCGACCTGGGTGGGCGCCTGCGTGCGGATCACCCCGATGTCGCTCGTCACGTGGGTGTCCGGGAAGCGCTCGGCCACCCGCCGCAGGATCTCCTCCCGCCGGTGCGGGCTCTCCACCTCGCCGTAGAGCACCAGCCCGTTCTCCCGCCGCACCACCGTGATGCCCTGCTCGGCCACGGTCGGGTCCTCGGCCAGCATGCTCTGGATCTCCGCCTCGACGTACTCGTCGGGGGGAACGTCGCCGGACAGTCCGGTCACAGGGTCTCCCTTCCTCCGGGCGCGCCGCCGGGCAGCACGTCCAGCCGGTCGAGCAGCACCAGGAACGCCTCCGCGTACGGCGAGTGCTGCGTCTCCTTCCGTACCCGTTCCCAGTCGATCTGTTCCCGCAGCGAGCGGGCCAGCGGCAGGGCGCGGGCGAAGTCGCAGTAGTGCTGGGAGAAGCTGAGCAACTTGTGCACCATGAGCTGGCTGGCCGAGAGCACCGGCATGTGGATCGCGTCGACCGGGCGCACGATCGTGTCGGCGAACGTCTCCTCGGTCACCGGCGTCTCCACCGGCCGGTGGATCAGGTCCACCATCCGGTCCTCGTCGTAGACCTTGACCAGCCAGTCCTCCGGCGGGCGCTCGGCGGTGAAGCCGGCCTCGACCAGCGCCTCCAGCGCCCGGTCGACGTCCACCTCGCGGAGCAGGAAGTCCACGTCGTGGTCGCTGGAGTGACCGCCGTGCGCGTACACCGCGAAGCTGCCACCGAGCGCGAACGGGATCTCGGACTGTTTGAGCACGGCGGCGACCTTCTTCAGCGTGTGCACCAGGGTCTCGTCCCCGCGCTCGGCCATCTGCGGCTCCCTCGTCGTCATGTGGGCGGTGGGACCACGATGCGTACCCGGCGGACGCTCCGGTCACACCTGTTGCGGCGCGATCGGCCCGCCAGGGCAGGAAAGCGACATACGGGCCGGTGTGAGCATCGGTCGGATAACCTCGGGAGGGTGGCCAGCTCACTGCGGACGCGGCGGGGCAGGGCCCGACTGCGCACCGTCGCCCTGATCGGCATCGACGGCTCAGGTAAGACCACCCAGGCCCACCGGCTCGCCCAGGCGCTCACCGCGGCCGGCCGTCCCGCCACGTACCACCGCAACGCCGGTGGCCGCCGCTGGCTCGGCCGTATCGCCCAGCGGGTCGGCCGTCCGGACGCGCAGCGGCTCGTCGGGCGCGACGGCCTGCTCGTGGTCGAGTCGGTGCTGCGATGGTTGGCCATCGCGCTCGCGCTGCTCAGCTGCCTGGTGACCGGGCGTACCGCGGTGATGGACAGGTGGTCCGCCTGCCAGTACGCCAGCATCCGGGCACACGGCGGGCAGCGGTGGGAGCGGCTGGCCCGGGCCGGGTACCGGATCTTCCCGGCGCCCCGGGTGACGTTCCTGCTCACCGTCGACCCCGCCGAGGCGTACCGGCGGATCGAGCGGCGCGGCACCGACCACGAGACCATGGAGTGGCTGACCGCCGCGGCCGCCGCGTACCGGGACCTGCCGGAGTACGGCAGCTTCGTGGTGGTGGACGGCAACGGCCCGCCGGAGGAGGTGGCCCGCCGGATCCGGGCGCACCTGAGCGAGTGGCTGCCCGACGACCCGTCAGCCGGTCCCGGCCCGGCTCCGGCCGGCCCGGCTCCGGCCGGCCCGCGCCGCCCGGTCGGTGGCGCCGGGCGGGACGGGCCGGTGCCGGTTCAGGCCCGCCCGTAGACCGGGATGCTCGCGCCGCTGGTGGGCGCGGACTCGGGGGAGGCCAGGAAGCGGATCACCTCGGCGATCTCGGCCGGCGGCACCCAGCGCCCGTGGTCGGCGTCGGGCTGGGCGGCGCGGTTGGCCGGGGTGTCGATGACGCTCGGCAGCACGGTGTTGCACCGCACGCCGCGCTGCCGGTACTCGACCGCGACCGTCTCGGCGAACGCCCGCACCGCGGCCTTCGCGGTGGCGTAGCCGGAGGCGCCGGGGAACGGCGTGACCGCCGCCCGGGCCGAGACGCAGACCAACGCGCCGTCGCCGGACGCCATGAGGTGCGGCAACGCCGCGTGGGTGACCAGGTACGTCGGGCGCAGGTTGAGCCGCAGCATCCGCTCGAAGTCCTCGACCGGGGTCTCGTGGACCAGGGCGCCGGCGGCGTACCCGCCGACGAGGTTGACCACCGCGCGCAGCGGCGCGGCCGGTTCGGCGGTCGCGGCCTCGACCGCCCGCGCGGCCCCCTCGGGCGTCAGCAGGTCGGCCACGACGCGGACCGGGCCGTCGTCCGTCCCGGGCTCCCGCTGGGGTACGACCACCCGCCAGCCCGCGTCGAGGAAGGCGGCGGTGACCGCGCCGCCGAGCCCACCCGTGCCTCCGGTCACCAGCACCGTGCGTTCCGTCATGGACACACGCTAGCCAACCGCCCCGCCGACGGACCGGTGGGCCGTCCGGCCCGTCCGGTCGAGGCCGACCAGGCAGGCCCTGCCGCGCGACGGCGGACCGGCACGTCGGGCGGCAGGAGTGACTCGACCGGAGCGGATGAGGCGGCGGGGCTGCGACAATGGGATCCTTGGCCCGGGGGCGGGCACGGAAGACGGTAAATTTCCCGATACGCGGTGTCATGGTTGACGCTCACGCCGTGTGAAAGTAAGTTTCATCCGTGGCGAAGAGTTCGAAGATTTCTGCGAGTCACGAGCCCGGTGGACTGATCGTCCACATCAGCGGCCTGCTGCCCTCGCTGTCCCCGGCCGAACAGCGGGTGGCCCGGCTGGTCGTCGCCGATCCGGCGGACGCGGCCCGGCGTACGATCACCGACCTCGCCACCGCCGCCGAGACGTCCGAGGCGACAGTGATCCGCTTCTGCCGCTCGGTCGGCATGGACGGCTACCCCCAGCTGCGGATCCGGCTCGCCGCCGAGGCCGCCCGCCGGATCGAGCCGCCGGACGCGCGGGTGGTCGGCGGCGACATCCCGCCGGGTGCCGACCTCGCCCAGATCATCGCCACGATCGCGTTCAACGACGCCCGGGCCGTGGAGGAGACCGCCGAGCAGCTCGACCCGGCGGTCTGCGAGCGAGTGGTCGAGGCGATCGGCGCGGCCGGCCGGATCGACGTCTACGGCGCGGGTGCCAGCGGCTTCGTCGCCTCCGACTTCCAGCAGAAGCTGCACCGCATCGGCCGCATCGCGTTCTACTTCCCGGACGTGCACACCGCGCTCACCTCCGCCGCCCTGCTGGGCCGCGGCGACGTGGCGGTCGGCATCTCGCACACCGGCACCACGTCCGACGTCATCGAGGTGCTGGAGCAGGCCCGGGCGCGCGGTGCCACGACAGTGGCGCTGACCAACTTCCCGCGCTCGCCGATCACCGAGGTCGCGGACCACGTGCTCACCACTGCCGCCCGGGAGACGACATACCGCTCCGGCGCGACCGCCAGCCGGCTGGCCCAGCTCACAGTGGTCGACTGCCTCTTCGTCGGTGTGGCCGCCCGCAGCCGGGCCCGGACGAAGAAGGCCCTGGAGGCCACCGCCGAGGCGGTCCAGTCGCACCGGGTCGGCCCCGGGCGGAGGCGGGGATGACGGCGGGTCGGGTGGAGCGGGACGGCGTGGCGGCGGTGCGACCGGTGGTGCGCGTCGGCGCGCCGACCGAGCGGCGCAACCCGCACAGCGTCGACCTCGACCTGATGTCCACCCGGGACGTGCTCACCGTGATCAACGAGGCGGACCGGCGAGTGCCGGCCGCGGTCGCCGCGGTGCTGGACGAGATCGCCGAGACGGTCGACCTGGCCGTGGCCGCGCTGCGCGACGGGCACCGTGTGCACTACTTCGGGGCCGGCACCTCCGGTCGCCTCGGCGTGCTGGACGCGGCCGAACTGGCGCCGACGTTCAACTCGCCGCGGCACTGGTTCTGCTCGCACCTCGCCGGCGGCCCGGACGCGATGTGGCGGGCCGTCGAGGACGCCGAGGACGACGAGCGCGGTGGCGCCGCCGACGCCGCCGAGTGCGTACGCCACGGCGACCTCGTGGTGGGCCTGGCGGCCAGCGGGCGCACCCCGTACGTCCTCGGGGCGCTCGCCGCGTCCCGGGCGCAGGGGGCCGGTACGGTGCTGCTCTGCGCGAATCCGGAGGCCGAGGCCGCCGCGTCGGTGGACGTCTTCATCGGGGTGGACACCGGACCGGAGGTGGTCACCGGGTCGACCCGGATGAAGGCCGGCACGGCGCAGAAGCTGGTGCTCAACACGTTCTCCACGGCCGTGATGGTGCGTCTGGGCCGGGTCTACTCGAACCTGATGATCGACATGGTGGCCACCAACGCCAAACTGCGCGGCCGCATGATCTCGATCCTCATGGAGGCCACCGGCTGTGCCGAGGAGGTGTGCCGGGTCGCCCTGCGGGAGGCCGACGGCGACCTCAAGACCGCGCTCGTCGCGCTCGTCTCCGGCGCCGAGGTGCCGGCCGCCCGGGCCGCGCTGGCCCGCTCCGCCCACCAGGTACGCGGCGCGCTCGAACTGCTCGCCTCCTGACCGTTCGGCCCGCCCGTACCGCCGATCCACCCGCCCGGCGCATCCGCCAGGCGGGTGCGACGCGTATCACGTGCGGGGAGGGGACGACTCCTCCCGCACGGATTGTTCAACGAGGCGGAGGGTAATCCTTGAGCATGGCTGAACCGACCGGTCCGCAGGCGCGTATCTCGCAGTGACCAGGATCGCAACGACTCGGTGACGCGGCTCGCTGTGTTCATGGAACAGGCAATGGTGCCATTCCATGGGCGAACGGCGATTTCGCAGCTCCGGTGTGCGCCGAAAACGGCGCCCGCGAGCCGCCCGAACCGGGCCGGTAACAGGAAACATGGACCGGGCTCTCAGCTACTACTCAGGCATTCGTGACAGTTTCGACTCACGACATGGAATCCCCGACGCGTCACATCTGTTGTGTAGGTGTCAGCACCTACGGGCACAGCGGAGGTTACGGGGAGGGCTGATGAACGTGGGGATGGCAAGGAACCGGGCAACCGGCGCGAGCGAGGGGACCGTGGCAATCGTGGACAAGAACATCGGCATGCGTACCGACGAGGTCGCCGAGGAGCGGGACCTGGTCGGCGTCTACCTGCACGAGATCTCCCGGACGCCGCTGCTCGACGCCGCCCGGGAGGTCGACCTCTCCAAGGCGATCGAGGCGGGCCTCTACGCCGAGCACCTGCTCGACGAGGATCGGATCCCCGACGGCGTCGACCGGGAGGACCTGGAGCGGCTGGTCGTCGAGGGTGAGCGCGCGAAGGACCTGTTCATCCGCGCGAACCTGCGGCTGGTCGTGTCGATCGCCCGGCGTTACGTGCGCTCCGGGATGCCCATGCTGGACCTGATCCAGGAGGGCAACACCGGCCTGGTCCGGGCGGTCGAGAAGTTCGACTACGAGCGGGGCTTCAAGTTCTCCACCTACGCGACCTGGTGGATCCGCCAGGCGATCAGCCGGGCGATCGCCCAGCAGGAGCGGACCGTACGGCTGCCCGTGCACCTGGTCGAGGACGTCAACCGGATGCGCAACGTGGCCCGGCAGCTCACCCGTGAGCTGGGCGGCGACCCGGAGCCGGAGCAGATCGCGACCGCGCTCGGCGTGACCGTCGAGCGGGTCAACGAACTGGTCCGCTGGTCGCAGGACACCGTCTCGCTGGACACCCCGGTGGGCGACGACGGCGACACCAACCTCGGCGACCTGGTCGCCGACAGCGACGCGCCGTCGCCGGAGGAGATCGTGCTCACCGGCCTGGAGCGGCAGCGGATCGAGGGTCTGCTCAACCACCTCGACGACCGTTCCGCCGGCATCATGCGGGCCCGGTACGGCCTGGAGGACGGGCGGGAGCACTCGCTGACCGAGGTCGCGTCGCGGTTCTCGCTGTCCCGCGAGCGCATCCGGCAGCTGGAGATCCAGGCACTGGGCCGGCTGCGTGAGCTGGCTCGCGCGGAAGGGCTCCAGGCGGCCTGACCTGGTAACAATGAACGGCGAACGGCCGGCGTCCGACAGGGGGACGCCGGCCGTTCGCCGTCTTCGCGGTAGCTCAGACCCGGCCGTAGCCGGCGATCGACATGATGTTCATGCCGCGCTTGCTGACGTTGCGCCCGGCGCTGGGCGCGTCGATGATCTGGCCGTTGCCGACGTAGAGCGCCACGTGCCCGAGCCCGGAGTAGAAGACCAGGTCACCCGGTTGCAGCTCGCTACGGCTGATCCGGGTGGTGGCGCTCCACTGCCGGGCCGCGCTGTGCGGCAGCGACTTGCCGACCGTCCGCCACGCCGCAAGCGTCAGGCCGGAGCAGTCGTAGCTGCCGGGGCCGTCCTGGCCGTAGCCGTAGGGCTTGCCGACGGCGCCGTAGGCGAACCGCACCACAGTGCCGGCGTCACCGGAGACGGCCGGCGGCTTGCCCGCCGAACTGGGGTTGCCGGGCGCCTCGTTGGCCCGCCCGTACGCCTTGCGCCGCATCTCGTAGAGGTCGGACAGGTCCGCCTCGATCCGCGTCTTCGCGGACTTGAGCTGCTTGGCCTGCGCCGCCTCCCGGGCGAGCGTGACGTCCAGCGCGGTCTTCTGGTCGATCAGCCGCTGCTGGTCGGCCGTGAAGCTGTTGATGGTGCGCTGCCGCTGGCGGGTGAGCTGGTCGAGCGTGCCCAGCCGCTCCGGCAGCGTGGCCTGGCCGCCCGGGTCCAGCAGGGCCGCCGCGGTGCGCATGCCGCCGGTCTTGTACGCCGTCGCGGCCAGCACGCCCACGTCGGCGCGGCTGCGTTCGGCCTGTTCCTGCAGCGGCCCGATCCGGGCCTCCAACTTGGCCGCGGTGGCCTTGTTGGTCTTGATGTCCTCGTTGAGCTTGTTGTAGGACTCGACGATTCGCTCCAGCTCAGTCGAGGACTTCTCGATCTGCTTCGTCAGCTCGGCGGGGGTCGGCTCGGCCCGGGCCACCTGCGCCGGGGCGAGCAACGCGGCCGAGAGGCCGGCCACCGCCAGCGAGCGGAGCAGCATCCGTAAGGACGACAAGAGCGGAAAGCTCCTCTCCCACCGGTCGCCGGGCGCGTTCGCGACCCGGCGACACCGGCCCGGGGCCGTCCGGGTGGACGGCTGTCGACCGGGCCGACCTGGACAACCTAACCCGTGATCGCAGTAGTCGGGAGTTCAAGCAGGGGCGAAAGTTGGCAAAGTGGCGGAAAGTGATGAGGGGGAACCGGTGGGTGGATGAGGCGACTCGCCCGATTCGTCGTTCTGGGCGGATGTCGCCAGGCAACGCCAGGCAAAGTCACGACAAAGACGGAAATCGTTCTCTGTTTCCGGCGGGCAGGGCCGGGCCGATGACCCCCGCGACCGCCGAAACCCCGAGGTCAGGTGGCGCGAGGCCAACACAATGAAGCCCGGACGGGAAATCCCACCACGGGATCCCTGCTCCCGGGAGGCCGCCGTGCAGACCGACCGCTCCGCCGCCCAGCCGCCCCGCTCGCCGCGACCGGCCGCACCCAGGCTGCTCTACGCCCGGCCCGGCATCGTCGTCACCGCCGAGCGTTTCACCGTCGGCCGCAACAGCTGGCCGGTGGCCGAGATCACCCAGCTCCGGACCGACCGCGGGCCGCACGACCGGCTCGCGATCCGGGCGGTCGCCGTGTCCGCCGCGATGATCGCCGCGGTGGGCCTGCTGCTCGGCTTCACCGGCGGCCTGCACCGGCTCACCGCCGGGGCGTACCTCATGCTCGGCGCGGTCGGGCTGGTGCCGCTGCTGCTCGTGCTGATCGGCGACCGCGTGCGGCCCCCTTCGCACGAGCTGTGGGGACGGGTGCGCGGCACCGAGGTGCTGCTGTTCAGCAGCGACGACGAGCGGCAGTTCGGCCAGGTCGCCCGCGCGCTGGGGCGGGCCCGGGAGGCGGCGCGGCTGGGCGGCTGGGCCGACCCGCCGGCGGCCGAGCCGTGGCGGCCGGCCCGGTGAGACGCGGTCAGCCCGCGACCGGCTCCGGCGTACGCGACCGCGTCTCGGCGGCCACCCAGTGGCTCACCCGCCGCTCGGCGTAGAACGAGACGAACGGCACGGTGCCGGCGAGCATCACCAGCAGCATCCGCTTCAGCGGCCAGTTCGCCCGGCGCGACAGGTCGAACGTGAGCGCCAGATAGAGCATGTACAGCCAGCCGTGCGCCACGCCGACCACGGCCACCACGCTCGGGTTGTCGAAGCCGTACTTCAGCGGCATGCCGATCAGGACCAGCACCACGAGCGCCACGCCCACGATCCAGGCGATCACGCGGTACCGGGTAAAGGCTCCGCCCACCGTCGTCCGTCCTTCCGCACCGGCCTCAGCCGGGATAGTCGCCGGGCCGGGCGCCCGGATTGGCGTTCAACCAGGATAGGTAGCTGTTGTACGCGGCCAGCTCGGCGTCGTCCGCCCCGTCGGCCGGGGCGGCAGGCGCCCGCACGACGCGCACCGGCCGACGTACCGCCGGGGTGCCGGCGGTCACCGACGGCGCGGGACCGGCCGACGGCGCGGGTCGGTCCGACGCCGCCGGGTCCGCCGACGACGCCGGGTCCGCCGACGACGCCGGGTCGGCGGCGCGCAGCGTCTGGCGGACCTCACGCCACCAGACGAAGATCACGAAACCGGCGAAGACCGGCCACTCGATCGCGTAACCGAAGCTGATCGCGTTCCCCCCGGCGGCGCGGGTGACCTGCCACCAGCCCATGCCGAGGCAACCCGCCACGAGCACGACCATGGCCACGTGGCGGACGATCCACGCCGGTGTCCAGAGCCGATTCATGCCAACGAGAGTACCGGGGCCGCCGGTCGTCTCCGACACGGCGTCGTAGTCCGGGCGGGGTTTGGTGACACGCCCGCTGGGCATCCGAACAGGTGCCAACCCGAACGAGACGAGGGGGCGACGATGACCGAATCGGTACGCCGGGACGCGAGCCCGGAACAGCGGGTCGCGGAGTGGGACGGCGACCACGCCCGTACCGTCGACGCGGACGGCGAGCAACTCGGGGTGGACCCGGTGGAGCTGGGTGACGACGACCTGGTCCGGGAGATGCAGAGCCTGCACCGCACCCGGCTGGACACGCTGCGGCACGCCACCGACTCGGCGCTCGCCAACCACCTGCGGCGCACCGCCGAACTGGAGACGGAGTACCTGGCCCGGCACCCCGGCCGGGAGGTCGACCCGAGCCGGCTGCGGGACGCCTGATGGCCAGCCACGCCGAGCGCGGCATGTCCGCGCCGCCGGAGGTGGTGTTCAACACGGCCACCGATCCGGACCGCTCCTCGGCCTGGCTGCCCGAGCGGCTGCGCAGCTCCGGCACCTGCCGGGTCGAGGTCGTCGACGCCGACGACATGCGGGCCCGGTGGAGTGCCGCGGACTGGTCCGCCGAGATCGACGTGGAGCCGGCCGGCGCGGGCGGTGCCCGGGTGCGGCTGGACCTGGCCGGGCCGGACCACGACCTGGCCGACGAGATCCTGGCCAACCTCGACCGCGAGGTGGCCGACAACCTGACCGCCGGTTGAGCCCGGCCCGCACGACGAGCACGAGGAGGCCGGGTTGACCGGGAGTGGCCTGAAGCAGAAGGTGGCGCGCCTGCGCCAGGCGTACGCACCGCACGAGCACCGGCCGCTGGAGGGCTACCTGAAGGCGATGGGCACGTACGCCGGTGTCACAGCCGCGCTCGTCGGCCTGGTCCGCGCGACCGGCCGGCCGGTGCCCGAGCGGCCCACGCCCGCGGACGTGGTGCTGCTCTCGATCGCCACGCACAAGCTCAGCCGGCTGCTGTCCAAGGACGCGATCACCAGCCCGCTGCGCGCGCCGTTCACCCGCTACGACCACCCGATCGGCAGCGGCGAGGTGATGGAGCAGGTCCGCGACGAGGGCAGCCCGACCCGGCACGCGCTCGGCGAGCTGGTGAGCTGCCCGTTCTGCCTGGCGGTCTGGGTGGCCACCGGGCTCACCGGCGGCCTGGTGCTGGCGCCCCGGCTGACCCGGCTGGTCGCCACCGCGCTGACCGCGGTGGCCGCCTCCGACTTCCTCCAGATGGGGTACGCGGTCGCCCAGCAGGCGGCCGAGGGCGGTCGCCACGAGGCGTGACCCGAGGACACGAAAGGGGGCCGGCGCGCGCCGGCCCCCTTTTCCGTGTCTCCCACAGTCAGGTGGGGGTGGTGCCGTGGTCCTCGCCGGCCCAGCCGCGCGACGCCTCCGGCTCCCGCTCGTCCTCGTCCTCCCCGGTGACGACGTCCCGGTCCACAGCGGTGCGCTCGTGCTCGTTGGCGAAGTCCGGCTCCGGCAGCGTGTCGACGCCCTCCGGGGGCTGGCCGAGCGCCGCCAGGTGCTCGTGGTCGGGGTTGCGATCGGTCATCTCGCGTCCTCTCGGTCTTCCGGGGGGTCAGGCGACCGTGCCGCCCAGCAGATCCGCCGCCTCGTCCGCCGCGTACTCGCCCTGGGGGAGTGCGGCGATCCGGGTGAGCAGCTCCGCGGGGAGTTCGGCGGCCACCGCCCGGCGGTAGATGTCCGCCTGGGTGATCCGCTCCTGGCCGTGGTAGATGTCGTCGAGCAGGTCGTCGAGCGGCCTGGTGTCGGGCTGCTCGGTCACGGGCGCGTCATCGGTCACGCCGACCACCTACCCGGCACCGAACCGGTCAAACTCGCCCCAACCCCGCTCAGGCCGGTGCCGGGAGCGTGGCCCGGCGGGCCCGCACGGCCTGGGCGAGGTGGTCGAGGACCTCGGCGGTGGCGTCCCAGCCGATGCAGGCGTCGGTGACCGACTGGCCGTACGCCAGCTCCCGGGTCGGGTCCAGGTCCTGCCGGCCCGGCACCAGGAAGCTCTCCAGCATGATGCCGGCGATCCCGCGCTGGCCGGCGGCGAGCTGCGCGGCCACGTCGGCGGCGACGAGCGGCTGGTTGCGGTGGTCCTTGCCGCTGTTGGCGTGGCTGGCGTCGACCACCACCCGCTCCGGCAGGCCCGCGGCCCGCAGCAGTTCCAGCGCCCCGGCCACCGACTCCGCGTCGTAGTTCGGCCGGCCGCCCCCGCCACGCAGCACGAGGTGCCCGTCCGCGTTGCCCCGGGTGTGCATGATCGCCGGGGTGCCGGAGACGTCGATGCCGGGGAAGACGTGCGGCACCCCGGCGGCCCGGATCGCGTCCACGGCGGTGGCGATGCTGCCGTCCGGGCGGTTCTTCATGCCGATCGGCATGGACAGCCCGGAGGCGAGCTGCCGGTGCACCTGGCTCTCCACCGTCCGCGCGCCGATCGCGCCCCAGGCCACCGTGTCCGCGATGTACTGCGGGGTGATCGGGTCGAGGAACTCGCAGCCCACCGGCAGGCCCAGCCGCAGCACGTCGAGCAGGAGCGCCCGCGCGGTACGCAGACCCGTGTTCACGTCGCCGGAGCCGTCCAGCGCCGGGTCGTTGATCAGACCCTTCCAGCCCACCGTCGAGCGCGGCTTCTCGAAGTAGACACGCATCACCACGAGCAGGTCGTCGGCGACCCGGGCGGCGGCCTCGCGCAGCCGGCCCGCGTACTCCAGGGCGGCGGCCGGGTCGTGCACGGAGCAGGGGCCGACGACGACGAGCAGCCGGTCGTCGTCGCGGTCCAGCACCCGGCCGACGGCACGGCGGCCCGCCACGACGGCCTCGGCCAGCGGGGTCTCGAGCGGCAGGTGGTGGTGCAGCAGGGCCGGGGTGGTCAGCGGCACCACACGGTCGATGCGCTGGTCGATGACCCGATGGGCGTCCTGGGACGTGGTCACGGTGGGGATTCCTTCCGCCGACCGTGCCCCCGTGCCGGGTCCGGGGGATCGAGCCGGCTGCTCGCATACGAAAGGGCAGGGAAATCGATCCCTGCCCGCCGGCTCGAAGAGGTGGTGACGTCAGCTCATGGTCGAGTCACCGGCTCCTCCAGCCGGCTGCCTAAACCATCGATACGACCGCGTCACGTCGGCCAGCGTACCCGACGCGCGGCGGAAAGCCCGCTGTCGTTCCGAAGTGCGGAACGCGGGGTATGTGATCGGCATGACCACGAGCCACGACCCGAGTGACCAGGAACGGATCGAGTCCCGAGCGCACCTGCTGCCGGAGGAGGCGGCGGCCGGCAGCGACGACGCGGAGGCGCAGGCCGACGCGATCCTCACCGAGTCCGACATCCGCGAGGCGGACCAGAACGCCGCCCCCGACACGGTGCTGGAGCACCGCACGTCCGAGCAGACCGTCACCCCCGTCGAGCCGCCCGACTGAGCCCGGCGCCCCGGGCCCGGCGGGAACCCCGGTAGCTGTCGTCCCGCAGCCGGGCCAGCGGGCCGGTCAGACGCAACCCCGGCGGCACGTTGCCGATCGGGTCGAACGCGAGCGCGGCGTCCTCGGCGGCGCCGCGCTCGTCGTCGAGGCGTACCTCGCCGAACGGCCGCCACCGGCCCACCGCCGAGGCGACCGCCAGCACCAGCCGGGGCTCGTCGCCGGCCACCGCCGCGCCGGCCTCGGCCAGGCCGCGACCCAGGTCGGGTGACTCCGGGTCGGCCAGCACGGCCAGGAACAGCCGCCGCCCGCCGGCCCGGAACGGCATGATCGACGTGTACGTCCCGGTGAAGCGCCGCCGGGGCAGCGGCAGGTTCCGCAGCACCGGCGCGGCGGCGCTGGAACTCCACAGCAGGTCCACCGGCGGCTCCGGATCGCGGTGCAGCCGTACCGCCACGCCCAGCACGTCCGGCCAGCCACCCGGCGTCGGCACGCCCTTGGACAGGCGGATCGTGGCCGGCCACCGGCCCGGCAGGTCGAGCAGCGGCACCCCGGTCGGCGGTCCCGGCGTACCCCAGATCCGGGTCTCGCCGGCGAACGTGCGCCCGGCCGGGTGCAGCAGCCGGGCGTGCCGGAGCCGGGCCAGCGCGGCGGCGGCGCGCTCGACGGCGGAGGGTGTGGTGGCGGCCATGCCCGCACGGGTACCCCGGCGCGCACCGACGATGCTCCGGCGCGCGTGTCACCTTTCCGCCTCCGAGATCGGATAGCGTCGTCTCATGCCCGACAGCGGTTTCCCCTGGCCGATCGAGACGACCCGACTGGACAACGGCCTGCGTGTGGTGGTGAGCGAGGACCGCACCGCCCCGGCCGTGGCGGTCAACCTCTGGTACGACGTGGGCTCACGCCACGAACCGGCGGGACAGACCGGCTTCGCCCACCTCTTCGAGCACCTCATGTTCGAGGGCTCGGTGAACGTGGCGAAGACCGAGCACATGAAGCTGATTCAGGGCGCGGGCGGCTCGCTCAACGCGACCACCAACCCGGACCGGACCAACTACTTCGAGACGGTCCCGGCCGAGCACCTGGAACTGGCGCTCTGGCTGGAGGCCGACCGGATGGGCGGGCTGGTGCCGGCGCTGACCCAGGAGACGCTGGACAACCAGCGTGACGTGGTGAAGAACGAGCGCCGTCAGCGCTACGAGAACGTGCCGTACGGCGACGCGTGGCTGCGGCTGCTGCCGCTGCTCTACCCGCCGGGCCACCCGTACCACCACGCGACGATCGGGTCGATGGCCGACCTGAACGCCGCCGACCTGGCCACCTTCCAGGAGTTCCACAGCACGTACTACGCGCCGAACAACGCGGTCCTCACAGTGGTCGGCGACACAGAGGCGGCGGAGGTGTTCGCGCTCGCCGACAAGTACTTCGGCGGTCTCACCGCGCGCGCCGACATCCCGGCCGCGCCGGACGGCCGCACCGTGCCGGCCACCGGCCGCCCGGCGGTGGAGACGGTCACCGCCGACGTGCCCGCCCCCCGCGTCTACGTCGCGCACCGCACCCACCCGTTCGGCACCCAGGGGTACGACGTGACCACGGTGCTGGGCACCGTGCTCGGCAGCGGCCGGGGCAGCCGCCTCTACCAGCGCCTGGCCGACGGTGAGCGGATCGCCCAGCCGGACCTGGTCGGCGCGTACGGGGTGGACCTCGCGCACGCGCCCGCCCCGCTGATCGCCACCGCCACGGCCCGTCCCGGGGTGAGCGCCGAGCGGCTGCGCGACGGGCTCGCCGAGGTGGTCGACGAGCTGGCCACCGTGCCGGTGACCGCCGCCGAGCTGGACCGCGCCAAGGCGCTGCTGAGCACCATGTGGTGGCGGCAGATGTCCACCGTCGACGGTCGGGCGGACACGCTCGGCCGCTACGCCACCCAGTTCGGCGACCCGGCCCGCGCGGCCGACCGGCTGCCGGCCTGGCTCGCGGTGACCGCGGAGCAGATCGCCGAGCAGGCCGCCGACTTGCTCGGCGCCGCCGACCGGGTGATCCTGACCTACCTGCCCGAGGAGAACTGATGTCGCTGATCGCCACCCGTCCCGGCCCCGGCGCCGCCCGCGCCTACCGGTTCCCGCAGGTGGTCCGGCGGACGGTGGCCGGCGGTCAGGTGGTCGCCGCGCACCTGCCCGGGCAGAACCTCGCCGTCGCGTTGCTGCTGCTCGACGGCGGCGCGGGCCGGGAGCCGGTCGGCAAGGAGGGCCTCGGCGCGGTGCTGGCCAAGGCGCTGGAGGAGGGCACCGCGCAGCGGGACGCCACCGCGTACGCGCTGGCCATCGAGGCGCTCGGCACCGAGCTGGCGACCGGGCTCGACTGGGACTCGTTCCAGGTGAGCGTGCAGGTGCCGGTGGACCGGCTGACCGCCGCGGTGGAGCTGCTGGCCGAGGCGGTCCGTACGCCCCGGCTCGACCCGGCCGACGTACTGCGCGTACGCGACGACGAGGCGACCGCGCTGCGGATGGACTGGGCCAACCCCGGCCCGCGTGCCGACGCGGTGCTGCGGGCCGAGCTGTTCGGCGCGGAGCACCGGTGGGGCCGCCCGCTCTACGGCGACCCGGACAGCGTGGCCGCGCTGGAGGTGGACGACGTCACCGTCTTCCACTCGGAGTGGTTCATCCGCCCCGGCACGCTCGTCGTCGCCGGCGACCTGGAGCGGATCGACCTGGACGCGCTCGCCGCGACGGCGTTCGCCGGCGCCGGCGGCGGCCCGGTGGAACGCGGCGGCCCGATCGACGTGCCGCTGGCCGGGCAGCGCCGGGTCATCCTGGTCGACCGGCCCGGCTCGGTGCAGTCCACGCTGCGGCTCGGCCACCCGTCCCCGCATCGCGCCCACCCCGACCACGTGCCGATGACGCTCGCCGGCACCGTGCTCGGCGGCGCGTTCACGTCCCGGCTCAACCACCTGATCCGGGAGGTACGCGGCTACACGTACGGGATCCGCGGCGACTTCGCCTCGTCCCGGCGGTTCGGCCGGTTCGCGGTCAGCTCCGGTGTGCAGACCGCGGTGACCGCCCCGGCGCTCGTCGAGTCGGTGGGCGAGATCTCGCGTACCCAGCTCACCGGTGTCAGCGAGGACGAGCTGGAGGTGGCGCGTTCCTGGCGGGCCGGGCAGCTCTCGGTCGAGTTGCAGAGCCCCCGGGCCATCGCCGCGGCCCTGACCACGCTGGTCGTGCACGACCTGCCGGACGACTACCACGCGCGGCTGCGGGAGCAACTGCTCGCGGCGACGGTCGAGGACGTCTCCGCGGCGGCCGCCACCTATCTGCACCCGGAGTCGCTGACGATGGTGATCGAGGGGGACGCGGCGGTCATCCGGGACGAGCTGGTCGCCAGCGGTCTCGGCGAGGTGGTCGACCACACGTGACCGGGCGGGGCGGCGGGCCTGTGATTCCCGTCGCCCCGCATCCGCGCGGTGGGAAACGTTTCCCACCCGCACCGCCCGGCTGGGTAGCCTCGCGGGCATGAGGATCGGCATTGTGGGAGCCACCGGTCAGGTCGGTGGCGTCATGCGGCAGGTGCTGGCGGAGCGCGAGTTCCCGGCGGAGCAGGTGCGCCTGTTCGCCTCGGCCCGGTCGGCCGGGCGCACGCTGCCCTGGCGCGACGGCGAGGTCACCGTGGAGGACGCGGCCGCCGCGGACTACCGCGGCCTGGACATCGTGCTCTTCTCGGCGGGCAAGGGGACCGCGAAGGAGCTGGCTCCCCGGGTCGCCGAGGCGGGCGCCGTGGTGATCGACAACTCCTCGGCGTTCCGGATGGACCCGCAGGTGCCGCTGGTGGTGGCCGAGGTCAACCCGCACGCGATCGCGGACCGCCCGAAGGGCATCGTGGCCAACCCGAACTGCACCACGATGGCCGCCATGCCGGTGCTGCGCCCGCTGCACGACGAGGCCGGACTGGTCAGCCTCGTCGTCGCCACCTACCAGGCGGTCTCCGGCGCCGGCCTGGCCGGTGTGGCGGAACTGGACGAGCAGGTCCGCAAGGTGGCCGAGGACGCCGCCGGGCTCGCCTTCGACGGCCGGGCGGTGGAGTTCCCGGCGCCGCGCTCGTTCGCCCGTCCGATCGCCTTCAACGTGCTCCCGCTGGCCGGCTCGATCGTCGACGACGGCTCCTTCGAGACGGACGAGGAGCAGAAGCTGCGCAACGAGAGCCGCAAGATCCTGGAGATCCCCGGGCTGAAGGTCTCCGGCACGTGCGTGCGGGTGCCGGTCTTCACCGGCCACTCGCTGCAGATCAACGCCCGGTTCGCCCGGCCGATCGACCCGGCCCGGGCCCGTGAGCTGCTCGACGGCGCGCCCGGCGTGGCGCTGCGCGACGTGCCGACGCCGCTGGAGGCGGCCGGCCAGGACCCGACGTACGTCGGCCGGATCCGGGCCGACGAGACAGTCGAGCACGGGCTCGCGCTGTTCTGCGCCAACGACAACCTGCGCAAGGGCGCGGCGCTGAACGCCGTGCAGCTCGCCGAGCTGGTCGCCGCCGAGCGCTGACCCGCCAGGGCGTCCGTGCCGGGCCACCCGGCACGGACGCCTGCTCAGCGGGTATGCCCGCCGGGTCGCCGGCCGCCCCGCGCAGGCAGGGCGGGGGTACCGATGACCTGCGGTTCTTCGAGGCCGAACGCGTCCGGGCCCTGCTCGGCGTGCTCGCGTACGCGATCGCCGGTCTGGTGGGCGTGCTGCTGAGCGTGCCGGCGGCGCTCGTGGTGCTCCTGCTGCTGCCGATCTTCTACGGGCTGTCCAGCAACGGCGCCTACGACCTGCGCCGACGGCTGCGCCACCGGCGGTGAGGCACGCGTTACCCCGCCTGGGCTGGCGGGTAGACCGCGGTGCCGACAGCGAGAGGGGAGCACCATGACAACGGTCGGAGAGTTCATGACGACCCGGTTGGTGACGATGGACGGCAACGACACGCTCATGGCCGCCGCGCAGGAGATGCGCGACAGTGCCATCGGCGACGTGGTGGTGACCGACGGCGACAACGTGGTCGGCATCGTGACGGACCGGGACATCACGGTGCGGGGCGTGGCCGAGAACATGGACCCCACCGCGACCCGGCTCAACCAGGTCACCAGCAAGGACGTGGTGACCGTCAGCCAGTACGACGACGCCGTGGCCGCCGCGGACCTGATGCGCACGTACGCGGTCCGTCGCCTCCCGGTGATCGACGACGGCCGGCTGGTCGGCCTGATCTCCATGGGTGACCTGGCGGTGGAGCGGGAACCCCAGTCGGTGCTCGCGGACATCAGCGCCGACGAGCCCAACAACTAGACCTGCCTGCCGCGGTGACGCCGGCTCCCGGTTCGGGGGCCGGCGTCGCGCGTCCGTGCCGTGGCGCCGCGCTCACCCGGTTCGGGCGAGGTTGACCCCGGATCGGGTGGGGACACGAGCCTCGACAGGTAGACCGCGGATCGCGGGAGGAGTGGCCCGGATGGTGGACATGACCACGAGATTCTTCGAGGACCTGGATCGGCGGGGGTTCGAGCCACTGCTGGTCAAGACATCCGGAACGCTCCGCTTCGACCTGCACGAGGGCCCGCACACCACGCACTGGCTGCTGGAGATCGATCACGGCAACCTGCGGGTCCGGCAGGAGGACGGCGAGGCGGACACGGTGGTCGGTACCGAGCCGCGCCTGTTCGCCGAGCTGGTCGGCGGTGAGGAGAACGCCGTCGCGGCGCTGCTGCGGGGCGACATGACAGTCGTCGGCGACCTGCGGCTCGTGTTGCAGGTCGAGCGGGTCTTCCCCGGTCCGCCGGACTCCCGGGGACCGCACCACACGTTCGGCGGGAGGGGTGCCTGATGCCCGGCAGCAACTCCGTCCGGATCCTGGACGGCAACACGTTCGTGGTGTGCGAGGACACCGGCGACATCGAGGCCACACCGAGCGAGCCGACCGGATTGTTCTCGCTCGACACGCGGTACCTGTCGAAATGGGTGCTCACGATCAACGGCGAGCGGCTCAACGCGCTGTCCTACGACGACCTCCAGTACTACGAGGCCCGGTTCTTCCTGGTGCCCGGCATGGCCACGCACTACATCGACGCGAAGCTGTCGGTCATCCGGGAGCGGGCGATCGGCGGCAGCTTCCGCGAGACGCTGACCATCCTCAACCACGACGAGAAGCCGGTCGACCTGGAGATCCGGATGGACGCCGGATCGGACTTCGCCGACCTGTTCCAGGTCAAGGACGAGATCCTGAACAAGAAGGGCGAACACTACGCCGAGGCCGAGTCGGACCGGCTGCGCCTGGGCTACCGGCGGGGCAACTTCCGGCGCGAGACGCTCGTCTCCGCCAACCAGCCGGCCCGCTACGACCAGCGCGGTTTCGCCTGGAGCATCCGGCTGGAACCCAACGAGCAGTGGGAAGCGGTCATCGACGTGCAGACGTTCGCGATCGGCCCCGGCGGCCGGGACCTGCGGATGGGGCTGCGCGCGCACGGCACCGAGCGGCTCGCGCTCCAGCACGACCTGGAGGAGTGGATCAGCCGGGCACCGAAGCTGAACAGCGAGCACGAGGAACTCGCCGCGACGTACCGGCGGAGCCTCGTCGACCTCGCGGCGCTGCGCTTCTCGCCGCTGTCGCTCGGCGGGCAGACGCTGCCCGCGGCCGGCCTGCCCTGGTTCATGACCATGTTCGGCCGGGACAGCATTCTCACCTGCCTCCAAGTGCTGCCGTTCGCGCCGGAGATGTCGAAGACCACGCTGCGGATCCTCGGCGCGCTCCAGGGCACCCGGTTCGACGACTTCCGGGACGAGGATCCGGGCCGGATCCTGCACGAGATGCGGTACGGCGAGACCGCCGCGTTCGAGGAGCAGCCGCACTCGCCGTACTACGGCTCGGTGGACGCGACGCCGCTGTTCGTGGTGCTGCTCGACGAGTACGAGCGGTGGAGCGGCGACGGCGCGCTGGTGAAGGAGCTGGAACGGGAGTGCCGGGCGGCGTTGAAGTGGGTCGACGACTACGCCGACCTGCTCGGCAACGGCTACATCTGGTACGAGCGGCGCAACACCGACACCGGCCTGGAGAACCAGTGCTGGAAGGACTCGTGGGACTCCATCTCGTACGCCGACGGCACGTTGCCGCCGTTCCCCCGGGCCACCTGCGAGGTGCAGGGGTACGCGTACGACGCGAAGATGCGGGCCGCCCGGATGGCCCGGTTGTTCTGGGACGACCCCGCGTACGCCGATCAACTGGAACGCGAGGCGGCGGAGCTGAAGCGGCGCTTCAACAACGACTGGTGGGTCGCCGACCGCGGCTTCTACGCGCTCGCGCTGGACCCGGACGGGCGTCAGTGCGACGTGCTCAGCTCCAACATGGGCCACCTGCTGTGGAGCGGGATCGTGGACGACGAGCGGGCGGCGAAGGTCGCCGAGCATCTGGTCGGTCCCCGGCTCTGGTCCGGCTGGGGGGTGCGGACGCTGGCCGAGGGCGAGGTCCGCTACAACCCGATCGGCTACCACAACGGCACGATCTGGCCGTTCGACAACTCGTTCGTCGCCTGGGGTCTGCGCCGGTACGGCTTCGCCGAGGAGGCCGCCACGGTGGCCAACGGCATCCTCGACGCGGCCACCTACTTCGACGGCCGGCTGCCGGAGGCGTTCGGCGGCTACCCGCGCGAGCTGACCAAGTTCCCGGTGGAGTACCCGACCGCGTGCAGCCCGCAGGCCTGGTCCACAGGGGCGCCGCTGCTGCTGTTGCGCACCATGCTCGGTCTGGAGCCGCACGAGCAGCACCTGGCTGTCGACCCGCGGCTGCCGGTGGGCATGGGACGGATCGAGGTGCTGGACATCCCTGGTCGCTGGGGCCGGGTGGACGCGTTCGCCCGAGGTCGGCTCAACATCGAGGAACTGGCCGACTGAGCCGGCTCAGTGCCCGGGCGGCGACGCCGTGTGCGCCTCGTTCGGCGGGAGCAGGCAGAACTCGTTGCCCTCCGGGTCGGCCAGCACGGTCCAGCGCGGCAGCTCGCGGACGACTGTCGCGCCCGCCTCCAGCACCGCGGCCCGCTCCTCGGCGTCGCCGACCAGGTCGAGGTGGATCCGGCCGGGCTCCGGCAGCACGTCGGCGGGGCTGATCCACAGGTCCGGACGCCGCCCGTGCGGATCGCGCAGCAGCACCGCCTCGGTCGGCGCGAGCGTGCCCTCGGCGAGCTTCACCCGGTCCGCCTCGACCACCGGCAGCCCGGTGACCGCGCTCCAGAACGGGGCCAGCAGGTAGGGGTCGCGGCAGTGGATGACGATCGCGGCGAGATCGGGCATGCCTCGAACCTAGTCGCCCGCGACGGCGGGCAGGACGCTGTCCAGGAACGCGGCGGCAGCCGCGCGCAGGTCGGGCCGGGCCAGGTCGAGCGCGTGCCCGCCGTGGGTGAGCCACAGGTGCGCCGGGTGCCCGGCGGCGAGCAGCCGGCCGGCCAGCTCGACCGGCTGGGCGGCCGGCACCGCCGCGTCGTCGCGGCCCTGGACCAGCAGCACCGGCACGCCGGAGCCGAGGTGGGTGGCGACCGTCGCGTCGACGGTGGCCGGGTCACCGGCGGCCGGCGGATGGCCCAGCAGGTCCGTCCACGGGTCGTCGCCGGGGGCGCGCCGGCGCCGCTGCTCCGGGTCGAGCGGGTCGACGGGGGCCCAGTACGCGAGCACGCCCGCCACGTCGCCGGGCCGGTCCACCCCGCGCAGGCCGAGCTGGAGGGCCAGCATCCCGCCGGCCGAGTCACCGGCCACCAGCAGCGGCAGGCCGCCCGCCGCGGCCCGGGCGGCCCGGGCCGCGGCGCGGACGTCGTCGAGCTGAGCGGGCCAGCGCGCCTGGTGGGAGAACCGGTACGTGCCCTCGACCACGCGCAGCCCGAGCGACGCGAGCGCGGCCCCGTCCTCCTCGGCGCGGGCCCGCCAGCCTCCGCCGTGGATCCAGAGCAGCACCGCGCGTTCGGTCATGACGCCATCGTCGCCGGGCCCGGGCCGGTGCGCGACCCGGGTCTGCCGAGGGCAGATCGGCCCTACGGTCGCGTAACCTACTCGGGGTAAAGTTTCGACATGTCGGAACTCGTGTACCCCCCTGTGATCACCGCCGCGAAGACGATGTTCCGGCTCCTCGACCTGCGCCTGGACGTGTCCGGCAGCGAGCACGTGCCGCACACCGGCGGTGCGGTGCTCGCGTCCAACCACGTGAGCTACCTCGACTTCATCTTCTGCGGCTACGGCGCGCACCCGGCCAAGCGGCTGGTCCGGTTCATGGCCAAGGACAGCGTCTTCCGGCACCGCGTCTCCGGTCCGCTGATGCGCGGCATGAAGCACATCCCGGTCAACCGGGCCGCCGGCGCCGGGTCGTACGCCGCCGCTGTCGGCGCGCTGCGCCGGGGCGAGGTGGTCGGCGTCTTCCCGGAGGCGACGATCAGCCGCTCCTTCACCGTCAAGGACCTGAAGAACGGCGCGGCCCGGATGTCGCAGGAGGCGGACGTGCCGCTGCTGCCGGTCGCGCTCTGGGGCACCCAGCGGCTGTGGACCAAGGGCCGCCCGCGCACGCTGACCCGCCGGCACACGCCGATCACCATCATCGTCGGCGAGCCGATGGACCCGTCCGCCTACCCGGACGCCACGGCCATGACCGCCGACCTGCGTACCCGCCTGTCGGCGCTCGTCGACCGGGCCCAGCGGGAGTACCCGGACAAGCCGTCCGGCCCGGACGACACCTGGTGGCAGCCGGCCCACCTGGGCGGCAGCGCGCCGACCCCGGAGGAGGCGGTCGAGCTGGACCGGTCCGAGCGCCGCACCCGCAGCGCCTCCTGACCGCGCCCGCGCGCCCGGCCGGCCGCTCGTGACGGGGGACCGTCAGCAGGCGGAGCCGGGCTGGCCATGGGCCGGGAAGCCGGACCACGCCCACGGCGACGCCTCGTCCTCCGGCGGACGGTAGTAGTCGTCGCGGGACAGGAACTCCACCGGCAGCGAGCCCGGCAGCGTCACGGTGCCCAGCGTCGGGCCGGGGGAGGCGGCCGCCCGGACGGCGAGGACGTCCCGTTCCGGCGGGGACAGGTCCACCAGTTCGGCGTTGGCGAGCCGGAAACCGGCCACCGAGCGGCGTACCTGCCGGGCCAGGGCGGCCACCTGACCGACCGGGCCGGTCAGCGCCAGCGCCGGCTGCCGGATGGTGCGCAGCGCGTCGCACACGATGCGCAGCTCGCCGATGCCGTCGCCCACCTCGGCCAGCTCCAGCCGGGACGGCCACTGCCAGCGGATCTGCCCGCTGACCAGGCGGGACAGCCGGACCGGACGCCGGTGCCGGGCGGCCGCCCGGCTGTCCCGCCCGGAGACCACCGACAGGTCCGAGCCGGTGCAGACGTACGCCAGCCGGCGCTCGGTCACGGTGATCGTCGCCGGGGCGGGCAGCGACCAGCAGCGGACGTCCTCGGTCGGGCCGAGCAGGTGACCGGCGACGCGCAGGACGTGCTGACCGAGCAGGCGTTCGCCCGGCTCGGGCACCAGCTCGTAACGCCGGTCGAGCACGGGACGGGTGGGGTCGTCGTCGGCGTCGAACCGATGCGGTCCGACGAAGAAGGGTGTGGCGTCCTCCGGCACGGTACGACCTCCCGATGACGGTTGGCGGTACCGGTGAGCCTGCCCGATTCCTGGGGTGACTGTCATGACACCTGTTAGGGGGTCGGCCGGTCGGCCGAAGCCTGCGACCGGTAGATGCCGATATCTTCCGGTCGGACGAGTCCGTCCTCGATCGCCCGGGCGAGCAGCGCCGCCTTCGTGGCGGCCGGACGGCCCGCTCGGGTGTACTTGATCCGCGCACGGTCGACGTACTGCTTCACCGTGTGCTCACTGATCTGCATCCGGCGCGCCACCGACGCCTTCGACATCGACTGGAACCACAGCAGCAGCGCTTCGCGCTCCTTGTCCGACAGGGACGGACGATCCGGGCGGGCGTCACCGACCATCGCGCCGGCCAGCGCCGGCGGGACGTACGGCCGGTCGCTCGCCGCCGCCAGCACCGTCGCCACGCAGTGCTCGCGCCCCTCGTGCTTGGCCAGGAACGCGACCGCCCCGGCGTCCAGCGCGGCGAGCATGGTCTGCGGGTCGCTGTGCTCGGAGTAGACCACCACCCGGCGCCCGGCCGCGCTCAGCTCGGCCAGCTTGTCCAGCACCATCCGGCCGTGCAGGCGCAGGTCGAGCAGCACCACCTCGGCGTCCGGCGCGGCCCGCAGGACCTCGTCCGGGTCGTCGCCGGTGGCCAGCACCCGCAACCGCGGTTCGCCGGCCAGCCAGGCGCGCACCCCGTCGATCACCACCGGATGGTCGTCCACGATCGCCACCCCGATCGGGGTTCCGGCGTTCACGTCCGCCGCCAGCGGGTCTGCGTCCATCTGATCTCCCCGTCCCGCTCGTGCAGGTGTTCCACCGGCCCGTCCCCGCCGGTCGCCGGCTCGTCCGGGCCGTCGTGATCCGGTGTCACCAGGCTGACCACCACCTCGTCCGGGCCCGCCACCACTGTGAGCCGCGCCCAGCCCTCGGCCGCGGCGAGCGCTGCGGTGAGCGGGTCGGCCAGCCCGCGCCGGATCTCCACCGGCAGCTCCGGTGGGGTACCGACCGACACCAGGTCGATCGGCAGTCCGTTGCGCTCGGCCAGGTCGGCCGCCGCGCGCAGTTCGTGCAGCAGCGCGTCCGGCACGTCGTCCGACTCGGCGATCAGCCGGCGCAGCCGGGCCGCGGCCAGCACCGCGCGTCGCCGTACCGCCGGGTCGGCCGGGTCGGCGTCGCCCGCCGCCAGTTCGGCCAGCACCTCCTCGGCGGTGCCGCTGACCAGTGCGAGCCGCGCCTGCCGTTCGGTGCGGGCCCGCTCGGCCGCCTCCTGCTCCGCCGCCACGGCCAGCGTCGCCGCCGCGGTCGCGGCCCGGTCCCGGGCCTGCGCGGTGATCGCCGCCGCGCCGACGAAGACCGCCACCGGCAGGGTGGAGGTGCCGTAGACGTACATCGCGGTCCGGCTCAGGTCGGCCGGGGCGGTCGCCCCGTACAGCACCACCGCGACCAGCGCGATCGTGCCGTGCGCGGCGAGCATGAGCAGCAGCCAGCGCACCGGCCGCTGCCAGAGCACCAGCAGGAAGAACCAGGCCAGGCCGCCCCACACCCAGTTGGCGGTGCTGAACAGGAACCGCTCGCCGGCGCCCGCGACCACCGCCGCGTCGACCACCAGCAGCGCCAGTGCCGGCGGCCCGGCTGCCGGCAGCCCGCCGCGCAGCAGGCGTACCCCGGTTCCGACCCCGACCAGCGCGGTCACCAGCCAGCCCGCCGCCACCACGGCCGGGGCCGCCATCCCCTGCCCGGCCCGCAGCACGGCCGGCAACGCGACAGCCAGGTGCCAGGCCGCGGCGATGACGATCGCGGCGACCCGCGCGCCCCGGTCCGACGCGTCGGCCACCGCGTGCGCCTCGGGCGGGGCGGCTGCCGCCCCGGAGTGCGCAGCCGCCCGCGGCCGGGGCAGCGGGCGCAGCGCGGGGGCGGCCGTCACCGCCGTGCCCGACTCACTCGACATCGGACCACTCCAGCCGAATCCGGGTGCCGGTGCCAGGGGCGGAAGTCACCACCGCCCGGCCGCCCACAGTGCTCATCCGCCCGTGGATCGACTCGCGCAGCCCGTACCGGTGGGCCGGGACCGTGGATGGGTCGAAACCGGGACCGTCGTCGACCACCTCGACCACGACGGTGCCGCCCTCGCGGGCCAGGCGCAGCGACGCGGCTGCCCCCGGCGCGTGCCGCGCCACGTTCGCCAGCGCGGCGGCGGCGCTGTCGGCGAGCGCCGTGGCGACCTCCGCCGGCAGCCGGCACGGCGCAAGCGTGGCGGTCACCGCCGTCCCGGCCAGCACCTCGCGCAGCCGTTCGTCCAGGTCGGCCTCGCCGGCCGCGGTGGTGGTCCGCGCACCCGCCAGGGCGGAGAGGGTACGCAGATCGTCCGCGCACCGCTCGCGCAACGTCGCCGAGTCGGGCACCGCGCCGAGGCCGACCATGGTGAGCGTGCCCAGCACGGTGTCGTGCAGGTCGCGGTTCTGCCGCCGTTCGGCCTCGCGGGCGGCGCGCGCCACCACCGCCTCGTGGGACAACCGCTGGTAGTCGGCGAACGCGGCGTCGGCGCGGGCGATCCGGCGGCGCATCACCGCTGTCATCACCGCCGCGCTGCCGGTCTGCACCAGCAGCGTCCCGGCGTGCGCCCGCGCCTCGACCGGGTTGCCGGCCAGCGTGGTGCCGGTGACGTACGCGGCGGTGACCAGCAGGCCGGCCGGCACGGACCAGTGGGCCGGGGCGGTGGCCTGCGCGTTGATGACTGTCGAGCTGGCCAGCACCGCGATCCAGCTCGCCTCGCCCGGCAGCACCTCCGGCGCGACGAGCCACGGGACGGCGAGCGCGGCGGCGGTGGTCAGCGCCACGTCACCGGCGACCAGCGCGCCGCCGATGCCGTGCCGGAACGCGCGGAACGCGTACCAGACCGACCAGGCGGTCAGCACGACGACCGCGGGGATCAGCAGCGCCACCCGCACCGGCGGCGTACGCACCGCCAGCGCGACCACCGCGCCGACCAGGCCGCAGGTGAGCCGCAGCAGCGCCGGCAGGGTGGTGAAGATCAGGCTGAACGCGTCACCCGCCGGGCGGGCCAGCGGGGCCCGTGACAGAGGCATGGCGGCAGCGACCGGCATCGGGGGGATGTCCTTCCGGCAGCGACCCGGCCGGGTCCGCGCGGCATAGATTGACGCTGGAGAATAACATGGTTTGTCGCAACTGGTCACCCTTGGTGCTTGACGAGTTTCGCTCCGGCGTAAAGCAGCCGGCTCTCCGGCCCGTCGGTCAGCGGCGCGCGGCGGCGAGCAGGTGGGCGCTGGCACCGAGGATCGCGGCGTCCCGCTCGAACGTCTCGGCGCAGGCCACCGCGTCGGCGAACAACCGCTCGTGCGGCCCGGTGCCGAGCGCGTTCAGCAGCGGCCACAGCGGACCCTCCACCCCGTACACCTCCGGGGCGGGCAGTCCGGCCGCGACGAAGTCGGCGACCAGTTCCTCCGGCCGGTGGAAGAACGCGGTGGTGAAGCCGGTGGCCGGGTCGTTCACCCCGGTCTCGTACTGGGCGCGCAACGACCGCCGGTTGTCCTCGTCGAGGCGGCCCTGCACGCTCAGGTCGATCAGCGCGGCGTGGCGGCTGATCGCCGCCGCCACGATCGTCCCGCCCGGCCGGGTCACCCGCGCCGCCTCGCGCAGCGCCGCCACCCGGTCGGCCTGCCGCGGCAGGTGGTAGAGCGGGCCGAGCAGCAGCGTCGCGTCCGCCGCCGCGTCGGGCGACGGCACCGCGCGGGCGTCACCCACCGATGCGGTGACCAGCGGGTACGCCGACCGTGCCGCCGTCACGTGCGCGGGCACCAGGTCGACCAGGTGCACCCGGTAGCCGGCCGCGGCGAGCGGACCCGCGTACGCCCCGGGACCGCCGCCGACGTCCAGCACGTCCGCCGGTGCGGCGGGCAGCAGCCGGGCGAGCAGATCCCGGGTACGCCGTGCCTCCAGCCGGCCCTGCGGCGACCCTTCCAGCCGGTCGGCCTCGACGTAGATCTCGGTGTAGTAGCGACTGATGTCCGGCTCGGCCGGGCGGTGTGCGGGCATCGATCGATGGTCGCCGAGAAGCGGAGCACGGGCATCCGTTTTAGCGGTTGCCCGGCCCGCCTACCCTGCCGGGCATGGCATACCAGCCGGCCATGGTGCCGCCGAAGAAGTCCAAGCGAACCCTGTTCATCGTGCTGGGCGTGGTGCTGGCGATCTGTTGCTCCGGCGGTGTGCTCGGCGGCTTCTTCCTCTTCCGGGCCGTGCAGGAGGCCACCGGCCCGGCGCGGTCCACAGCGGAGACGTTCGCCGAGGCGATCGTCGACCGCGACTATCCCGCCGCGTACCGGCAGCTCTGCACCCGCGTACGCGACCGGGTCAGCGAGGCGGACTTCACCCGGCAGCAGTCCTCCCAGCCGGAGTTCACCGGCTACGACATCACCGGGCTGAACGTGTCGAACAACAACGGCCGGGTGAGCGGGTCGACGACCATCCGCTTCACCCCGGCGGTCGGCACCAACGTCACGCAGTCGTTCCCAATGGTCAAGGAGGACGGGGAGTGGCGGATCTGCGAGTGAGCCCGTAGCGGGCCTCCGCGCGCACCTGATCCACTTGTCGCATGGCCCCACCTCCCACCGCACCGCTTCCGCCGGCCGTCGCGGACCGGCTCGCCCGCGAACGCAACGTCTGGCTCTGCACGCTGCGCCGTGACGGCTCCCCGCACGTCACGCCGGTGTGGTTCGTCTACGCCGACGGCGTCTGGTGGATCGGCTGCGAGGGGCGCAGCGTCAAGGCCCGCAACGTGGCGGCCGACCCCCGCGTCTCACTCGCCCTGGAGGACGGCGTCCACCCGGTCGTCGCGGAGGGCATCGCCCGCCTGCACCGTGCCGGCTTCCCGCCCGGGGTCGTCGCGGCGTTCGCGGAGAAGTACGGGGGATGGGACATCCGGCAGCCGGTCACCCCGGACGGGGACCGCGTGCTGCTGGAGGTGCCCGTCCGGCGGTGGCTGCTCGCCGGAACGGCACGCTAGTTCCCGGCCCCGAAGACCTGGCGGCGCAGTTCGCCGACGCGGTCCGGGGATCCGGCACCGCACGGCGGCACACGCGATCATGCCCGAGACCACCGACGAAACCGGCGGGTCATCGTGGCCCGGATTCCTGTGCCACTCTCTGCGCCATGCGCTTGTCGTCGGGTCTGCGAGTCGCCGCGGTGGTGGCCGGGCTGCTGGCGGTCGGAGCGGCGCTGCTCGCCATGCGGGAGGCGTCGCTTCTGTGGGCAGTGGTCACGCTGGCTGCGCTGGCCGGCCACGCGTTCACCGCCACCGCCATGCCCCGGGTGAAGTGGGGCGTCGGCGCCGGTGCCGGGCTGTTCGCCCTGGTGGCGGTGGCGAACCTGCACCGGTACCGGGAACAGGTGGCGGAGGTGGGCGAGCCGGCACGGGGCCAGGCTGGGGCGGGGGCGTACCTGCTGGAGAGCTGGCAGTACGGCATCGACCGGCAGCGGCTGACAGCCGGGGGCCTGGCTCTCGGCGTACTCCTGCTTGGCGCTGCCGTGTCGGCGTTGCCGGCACGCGGCGGGCGGCGGGGTGTGGTGACGACGGTCCTGGCGGTGGCAGTGCTCGTCTGGTGCGTGGCGAGCGTGGCGCTGACGCCCGGCGAACCGCCGCTGCCCGACCTGTTCGCGGCGGTGTGGCCGGCGTTGCTCGCCGTGCTGGTGACGGCCGGGGTGCTGGCGTTGTCCGGACGGCGGGGCGACCGGCGCGGGCTCCTCCCGGCGGGGATGGTCCTGCTGTCGCTGGTCGCCGTGCGGGTCTGCGCCGATCTCGCCGCCGCCTGGGCGAGCTGGTGGCCGCTGGTCAGGCCCGCCGAGGATGCCTTCCTGCAACCGGGAATCATGATGAGCGTGGGTGCTGCTCCGGGAGGCGCCCTTGAGGTGTCCTCGGCCGTGGAGACGGCTGTCGCTCTCGGCGGCGTGGGGCTGGCGGTCGCCGGTGCACTGCGCGCCCGCCGCGAGACCGCGGGCCGCTGAGAACCCGCGGCGTCCGGCGGGCTGCGCCTACGGGTGCGTGTCGGTGATCGCGATGACCTCGTCGAGGCGGTCCAGCGCGGCCCGGAGGTCGTCGACCTTGGCCTGGATGCGCTCGCGCTCGGCGCGCAGCATGGCCCGCTGCCCGGGGTCGGTGTGCCCGGCGTCCCAGCACGGCAGGAGTTCCGCGATCCGGCTGCTGGTCAGGCCCGCCGCGTACATCTGCTGGATGAAGCGCACCAGCGTGATCGTGTCCGGCCGGTAGAGGCGCTGGCCGGACGCGCTGCGCCTGGGGAAGAGAAGACCCTGCTCCTCGTAGTAGCGCACGGCCCGCACCGACACACCTGCGTCGCGCGCCACCTCGCCGATGCGGATCAGCGGCTCGGTCACGGTGACTCCTCTCACCCCGGTCTCGGCGATGAACACTTGCCTCTGACGTCAACGTCAGGTTTTAGCGTACCGGGCATGGACATCAACAACTCGGTCGCCCTCGTCACCGGAGCCAACCGTGGCCTGGGCCGCGCCTTCGCCCAGCGCCTGCTCGAACGCGGCGCCCACAAGGTCTACGCGACCGCCCGCCGGCCCGAGACCGTGGACCTGCCCGGCGTGGAGGTGCTGCCGCTGGACATCACCAGTCCCGCATCCGTACGCGCCGTCGCCGCTGCCGCCCCGGACGTCACGCTGCTCGTCAACAACGCCGGGATCCAGACCGGAACCGACCTGGTGGCCGGTTCACTGGACGCGGTGCGGCACGAGGTGGACACCAACGTGCTCGGCCACCTGGAGATGATCCGCGCGTTCGCGCCGGCACTCGCCCGCAACGGCGGAGGCGCGATCGTGAACGTGCTCTCCGCCATGTCGTGGTTCGGGACCAGGGGCGCCGGCGCGTACCACCTGACCAAGGCCGCCGCGTGGGCGATGACGAACGGCGTACGCCTGGAACTCGCCGACCAGGGCACGCTCGTGACGGCGGTACACCTCGGCCTGGCCGACACCGACATGTCAGCCGGCTGGCCCGTGGACAAGATCGCGCCGTCCGACCTGGCCGACGCGGCGCTCGACGGCGTCGAGGCGGGTGCCGCCGAAGTCCTCGCCGACCAGTGGAGCCGCGACGTCAAGTCCCGGCTGACGCTGACGCCGGAGGAGTTCAACGCCGCGATGGACCGGGCGTTGGCGGCGCTGGCGGCGGCCTGAGGTGTTTCAGCCGGCCCGTCCGTCGCGCCGTGCACGCGGAGGGCCGGCTGTACGGTCCCGGCCGTGGCCGCCTTCGACGCGGAGCCGTCGGCCGTCGTCGGCGGGGTCGCTGCGCGAAGCGGTCGCCGTCACCCGGCGAGGTGGCCGGTGGCTCGCAGCAGCGCCCGGGAGAAGCGGTTGAGATCGGCACCGGCTAGCTGCGGTGGGGTGAACCAGTCCAGCTCGCTGATCTCCTCGCGGTCCGCGATCGGTTCTCCGTCGGCGATGGTCGCCTGGTAGACCGCGGTGACGTAGGCGACCCGGTCGCCGTTGGGGTAGGTCACCTCGAAATCTGGGCCGCCGAGCACGTCCAGCAGCCGCGGCGGGCAGATCCGAATGCCGATCTCCTCGCGGATCTCGCGCACGGCCGCCTGGGCCGGGGACTCTCCGATGTCGACAGCGCCGCCGGGTACCGCCCACCCGTTCCCGTCCTCGACGTGACGTACCAGCAGGATCCGTGCGCGATCGTCGACGACGATGACCGACACCGACGGCATCTGGATCAACTCGTGGCCGATCATCGTGCGGAGCCGGGCCAGGTGCGAGGAGATGGCCATCAGGGCACGGTAGCCCCTGCGCGTCGCCCCGACCGACTGTGCCGCTGCGCGAAGCGCGATCGGGCGGCAGATCCGGATGCCCGCAGTCAGGCACACCGGTATTCGTTCGGGCGACTCCGCTCTCTGCGGTCCCGAATGACGACCTTGCCGGACCCGACGGTAGTGGTGCAGTCCGGGCCGTGTACGTCGAGGCTGGCGATATCGGTGGTGATCGCGGCCGAGCCGAAGTAAGCGGGATCGAGGACGAAGGCCACACGGGTACCGGCCCCGAGGGGAGCGGAGAACTCCGCAGGTGGCTCGACCGGCCGCAAACCGACGAGGCGCTGCCGAAAGCCGTGGCCGTGTCGCCAGACTTCGACAGTGGTCTGCAGACTCACCGCCGCCGCCGCGGCGCTCGACCAGCGCTCGCTCGTGAGCAGCGAGCCGTAGTAGCCGAGCTTCGGCATGCCCCGGCCGGTCAGGACGTCCGCCTGGTCGTCGGTCACCGAGAAGATGAGGTCAGCGTTGATCTCCGCTACGACGTCGGGCGTGTGGCTCGCGGCGACAATGGTTGCCGGGTGAAACGCGTGTCCCACCACCGCGCACAGCACCCGAGTCGCCAGACGAGGATCGTCCCTGCCCACCCCGAAATACATACCAGGTCGCTCGCGTACGGAGTCGTCGAACTCCAGGACCCTGATCTTCGCGAGTCTGTAGTCAGGCTCCGTCACGCCACCCACGCTATCCAGGCGAGGCCCACGCGGCTATCGGCATGACAGGACGTCTCGTCTTCGGCCGACTTGGCTTCACGGTGGTGAGGTGCGCCCGGCAGGATTCGAACCTGCGGCCTTGGGATTAGAAGTGGTGATGCGGTAGCGAGCTGCAGCCTCTGCTCCTTCTCAAGCTGCACAAACCCTTCCCTCGGTGTCGTTGGCTTGCCCTGGTGTCCTGCATTTCGCACCACGGTTGGCCCCACAAGCATGCCCCGCTTGCATCGGCCCTAGGGGTGGGCCAGTGCTCACTAGGCAGCGTGGCTGCGTCTCGGGCGGGGTCAGCTTCGTGCTTGGCAGGCCAACTTGGCGGGCCCAGACGGCTGTTGCCGCCCATCTATACGATGGCACCGATAACCCATTTTTGCTGGAAGGATGCGACGTGCCGGTTGGGCTTGCAGTTGCTGCCTCTGCTCAGGACATGGATCTGCTGATAAGCGCGGCCAGCTCGTTGCAGGAGGTCAAGATCTCAGAGCGCAGGCCGTTAGATACCGCTGGTGACGGCCTTGCCTTTCCGCTCGATGCCGGCTTGGCGCTTCAAGCATTAGAGGTGGCCGGAGCTGTTGCTGGCTCTGTCGAGGCAATGCGCCTCCTGCTGGAGGCTTGGCGGAAGGTCCGCAGTAAGCGAAGTGGGGATTCTGCGGACACTTCATCTCAGATTTTTATCTGCAACCTGCGAACCGGCGAGGTCATGTATTCCGGCGATCAGTTAGACGCTGCGGTCATTGATGCCGTGTTGTCTAAGGTGGAAAAAGGCTCTCGTGACTGATGGGACACTTCGATCCATCTCTTATGCGGGTCGTAATGGAGACGTCGTCGTTGTTCCCCGACGACGTCTTGCTTGATGCCGGAAACCCCCTGCGAAGAAATCTCGACGGGGTCTTCGATCGTCAGGATTTTTCGGCGCACCTGGTGCGGAGCGAGTTTCATAGGGCAATGGTTGTTGCCCACGAGCAGCGTCATTACCTCGACTATCACCTGACGAATTATGGTAGTTGGGTTTCGAGATTTTGGGGCCAAGTTAAACAAACCGTGCCGGCCTTGCTGGGAATGTCTGGTTCACTCATCGTCCCTATCCACTTCATGGAAGATGAGGTGATGACCTCATTCTACGAAGTGCCGATGCCTATTCCTGACTCTCACCAGTGGCTAGGAGTGCGGCTCGCAGCGAATCATGCGCGACGGGTGAGGAGAGATCATTACAGTGCGAAGCGGGCTCCACACGGGTTTAGTGGTGGAGCGCAGCTAGAGGCTCTTGCGACCACGTTTGAAGTGGGCCCCGCAGAATGGCTGCTGCCGATGAACGAGGCAATCGAGGTTGTGGCATCGATGCCGAGAAACATGGTTCGATGGCGGGAAGAGTATGTTTGGCTGGGCGACATTCTTGCTGCGTTGGATATCGGCCCTCCCCCAGTGCTTCTGGGGGAGGGCGGGCAAGCCGTTAATACGCGGATTTGGCCCCCGATTCTTGTCGCTTCACTCATGGGGCGGTTTGAAAATTTGTTTGCCTCCAAGCTCGATGAAGATCCCGATTTGTGGCATCGCATAGCCCCTTCTAGTCGGTTACTCGATATATTGAAATGGCTTCACGAGCGATGCAGTGGAAAGCTGCGCAGCGTTTCCGACGTATGGAATGCGGTTAACGAGGCTTGCTTGGATCTATATGGGGAAGACGTTGTGTCGGCCATGACGGCCGACACTCAATGGATGAAACGGATTTTGGATGATTTTGTCGGCCGCGCGAATAGCTCGCCACCTGTAGACCTTCTCGCCCATGTGAGAACGCGCCTGCTCGTCGCTGAAGAATTTGCTGCTAACCCCATGCCGTTTATTGACCCCATTGTTGCCTGGACGCAGGCAGATTCGGCATCAACGCGCCTAGTTCCCGAATATCACTTTGCTTCAAGGTCTGGGTTCCGGAACATCCCTGTCGATCTCACGCCATTTGACAGTATGTTTTATCATCCGGTAGCAGGAAAAACCTTCTTCGTGAAGCCGCGAACCAATGCAGTCGTTGGTGAAATGCAGCGGGTGGACGAGGAGTTCAGTGCCGTTGCGCGGTTCTTGGTCCGAGGTGCTGCTTCTCCTTCGTGGGTAGGCCCCGAACGGGAGGCGGTTGCAAGATGGCTGGTAGCTGGCAAGGGCATCTACGTTGTACCCCCGTTCGGCGACGACCTCGATGTGCTGCTGGCTCCGTGATGCCGTGATGCCGTGATGCCGTGTTGGCCGTGCGGCTCGTGCGGCGTCGCTGTCGCTGGTGGTGGGCTGAACCATCTCCGCATCTCCGCATCTCCGCAAACATGGCTGTGCGCTGGGCGAATGCTTGCGGAGATGCGGAGTGCTGCTGAGGGAGATCTCCGCAAGGGATGGTGATCTCCGCAAGATCGTGCGGAGATGCGGAGATCGATGATTCCTGATGGTCTGATCTCCGTAGGGTGTCTTCCCTGGTGGCAGGGGGTTGGTGCGGCGTTGCGGAGTTGCGGAGATGGTTCAGCGGGTTTCAGTCCTGGTGGCGTTCGACCCAGAAGACGGCCCGGTCGCCGCGTTCGTTGTTTCCGGCGCGGATGACGTGGTCGCCGCGCCAGCGTCCGGCTTGACCGGTGAGCAGCCGGCTTTTTGGTAGCCATACCGGGTCGGTCCGTCTTCGGTGTCGGTGCCGTAGTCGGGGCCGACGTCGGGCGGGCAGTAGAGCACCTCGGACTGCTCGCTGAGGGGCTTTAGTGGCCAGTCCCGGTAGACGCTGACCGTGGACATGAAGACGTAGCGACCTCCGACAGGAGCGAGAGCGCGAGCCACGTCGAGAACATTTCTAGGCACGTAGCCCGAGGTATCCACCACGGCATCCCAAGGGCCAGCGGCGGCGAGGGCGGCGACGTCCTCGGGGCGGTTCCGGTCGCCCCGGATGGCCCGCACGGCTTCCAGGAAGGGATCGGAGGTGCCCCGGTTGAACGTCGTCACCTCCCAGCCGGCATCGATCGCAGCCGTGACAATCGCGTGTCCCACAAACCAGGTTCCGCCGAGCACTAGCAAACGCATAGGCCCATCATGCCGAGTAGGGACGACCGGCCGGTCGGCGGAGGGTGCCGGCCGCCAGTTGCCGAGTTGGTCACGTGATTGAGACCAGGCGGCCCGCAAGTGCGCCGCGCCTGCTCGGCCCCGGCCTGCTAACCCGCATCTAGTTGTGCGCTTGCATTTAATCCAGCCGCCCGGCGAGTTCCTCGGCAGACTTTAGGATCGCCGCCATATGCGACTGAGCGGCTGGCTGCTTGTGGATCCCAGCTTCCAGTGCGGCGGGCAGCCATTCCTTCCCCTTCGCTACTTCTAGGTCGGGGCCTGCGAACCGCTCAAGCTCTCCCACGGCTACCGGTACCACCCCCGCCTTGGATAAATCCCTTACGAGAGACTTGGCGGCTGGGCCGGACTGACCTCTATTAAATGCCTGCATCCCGAAGTCCTTCAACAAATGCCATCGACTTTCTCGTGCGCGGATTATCAACCCCAATTCCTTCTTGGTGGCCGCATCATGAAGGGTGTCAGGGTCTTCTTTAAGTTTCTCCTCTATGGCGAGCAGCAACTCTTTCCGGATGTGACTAAGTGGGACACTTTCCGTCGGCTGTCTAAACGGCTGCGTGGCAATCCTGTAGTCCTTGTCAAGCGGGTTCCAGTCGCCGCCAAGGCTCTTTACGAGCCGCTCGATCTTCGGCCTTTCATTGAGAATGTCCAGATCGGGAGTGGCGATCACGGGTACGGTGGCCGCTCTCAGTACTTCTGCCAGCCTAAACATGCCGTCCTTGCCGTACGACGGAAGGAAAAGGACGTCACTTGGCGGCGGTATCGGGTGTCCAGTGTCTTTGGCGCGAGAATTTACTCTTGCATATTCGTCTAATGCTGCTTGATAGAAACGGCAGTCCCGTTCACCCTCGGCTAGTACAACGAGGCGATGAAAAAGGCCGTCGAGGACGTTGCTGTATTGAAGAACTGGATCGTCCCACAACTCGCGAAGTTGCTCATATGAGAGTTGTGAAGCGCTAGTGGTGTTGCCCTCGCGGTTCAGTCGGATAACCGATAGAGGTGCACTTGAGGCAACGAGTCCACCCAGCAGGTTCCTGTCATGAGTTGCGAGGATTACCTGTGTCTGGGATTCTCTGGAGAGTTCCCCCAAGGCCAATCCTAGTGCATAAGCTTGTGGAGGGTGCAGGAAAGCCTCCGGCTCGTCGACTATGACAGTCGGGTGGGCTGCGGCGACAATCGGGATTATGAGCCCTAAGAGGCTCTTCATCCCATCTCCCTGCTCCTCAAGGAGTGGGAGCCTCGCGAGTGCTTCTCTATATGCCCGTTGACTTTGATCACGTGCGGGTGCAGGTATGCCAACCTTGCCAACTCTCAACCTCATCGTGGCGCTGAACTCGTCTAGGGTTAAACTCTGCTGGAATATGCGCTCACATATTCCATTCAGCCTGTGAAGAAGAGTGATGTCGTCCTGAAACCGGTGGAAAGGATGTGTTGGCGGGTCCGCCGGCTCATTCCGCTGCCCGACACCTCCCACTGATCCGAATCGACTTTGCGCGTCTGCATAAAAGATCAGCGATTGAGCACCTGGGCCGAAGCTTGAAATCTGTTCCTCATGCTCCCATTGGCTAGTACTCCAGCCGGGGATTGTGATCACGGCTCGGTGAGGGCTTGTCGGGTGTAGTGGCTGGTCATGGCTTGGGCTTGGTGGCGTCGTCGGCGGATG